>JAHFBB010000044.1 GCA_023250255.1 Chloroflexota bacterium
AGGCGGATCCGCGGCCTGCCACGATATGCCGTCAGGACTCCGCCACCACGCGATTCGGGTCACTCCTCCCTCATCGATGAACCCGACTGCCACGAAACCGTCGGGCGCAGAAGCCACATCGAGGAGCGCCGCGTGCGAGAAGTCTGCCGCGGGTTCCCCTGGGACCCAGTCACGTCCGTCTGGACTGCGCCAAGCCATGGCATGGCCAGCTGCCGAACCGACCGCGACATAGCCAAATTCCGACCGAGCGGCTACCGCGGTTATCTCCGTGGCCCCCTCGAGATCGGGGTCTTCGACTACGGTCCATTCGACGCCGTCTACCGACATGAGGATGACGCCCACGATGCCAATAGCCGGACCCACGCTGCCATGGAACGGGCCGCCGACTGCAACCAGACCCTCCGGTGCGACCACGAGGTCATTCAGTTGGACGCCCGGGAGGCTCGGCACTGGAACCGGGTCCCACGATAGTTCGGGCGCCTGGGAAGGCGAGGGAAGCGAACTCAGGCCTGGGCCGCTGCATGCGCTCACCAGCATCGCGATGAACAGCCCCGCCGTGAAGTGCCGGCAAAGGCCGGGGCTCATTGGGCTCGTGGGCCAGAACTGGTGCGGGCGGCGAACTCCCGGGCGGCGGCGATGAACGAGCGCCACAGGCGGGTGAACTCGGGCGAGGTGAACTCGGTCCGCTCGGGGTGACTCTGGACGGCGATAAGCCAGCGGTCCGGGTCGGGATCCTCGAGAGCCTCGACCAGGTCGCCGTGGGCGTGCGGGCTCACCCCGGTCGCAACCAGGCGGACACCCAACCCATCGGCCCGCACACCCTGATGGTGATAGGTGTTTACCGTTGCCTGGATGAACGGCCCTGATTCATCGCCCAGGATGTCGGCCAGCCGGCTGCCCGGATCCAGGGTCAGTGGGTGGGAGCTGGCTTCGGGCGCCGGATAGGCGGGGCTGGTGTGCCCGTCCATATCCTGGACCAGGGCGCCACCGCGGAAGACGTTGATGGCCTGCATGCCGCGACAGATGCCGAAGACCGGGGCCCGGCGCGCCTCGGCGGCGGCAAAGGCCTCCTGTTCGAGCGCGTCCCGGCCCGGCTCGATATCCCGGCTTCCGTTCGGCTCCTGGCCGTAGAGGTGCGGGTCCAGGTCTGCGCCGCCCGACAGCAGGAGGCCGTCCATCTCGGCGAAGGCAGCCGTCCGGTCGGCGGGGCTGCTGTCCTCGTCGAGGACGAGGACCTGGCCGCCGTGACGCAGCACGCCCTCGAAATAGCGGTCGTTCTTGCGCCACGCGACTTCCTCGTTACGGGCGTGTTCGGGTGACTGAACGGTGACCACGATCCGCGGACTGCGCTCCATCCATGCCATGGTAGAAGAAGGTCGGGGGAGGTCCTGTTGTCATGCGACGTGGGATGCCCCTACAATCGCGGTCGCCCGTGCCCCCGCAACGGAGAAACACTCAACCATGACTCCCCGACGCGCCGCACTCGCCGCCCTCGTTACCGTGGGGCTGGCCCTCAGCGCCGGTCTCGTGTCCGCCCATACGACTCCTTCCGCCGCCGATTTCGGGCTCGACACCGCCCAGACCGCCTCGGATCAGGATGCGCCGGCCGGGGTTGACGGCGGTCTGAGCGCCGACAACGAGGCGACCGGCCACGGCGCCGAGGTGTCCGAGGCCGCCCAGGGCGAGACCCCCGAGGGCTACGACAATCACGGCGACTACGTCAGTTCCATCGCCACCGGCTGGGGCGAACAGATCTCGGGGCACGCCCCAAACAACTGACCCGTTGGGGCGGGCAAGTCTCGAACCCTCGAACCTGGGCGAAAGCCGCGGCCACGGGCCGCGGCTTCGTCGTTCTCAGCGGCTGCTCAACGGACGGCCATTGTCATGACCTCTTGGACGACCGCTGTCGGGTTCCTGCCTGTTGGTGCGTTGTGCTTGGTAACAGCAGCCTCGCGTACGCTGCCGCTGCCGAAGGAGTCCGAATGAGGGTTGCGACATTGGACGAGCATCAGGGCCCGGAGGTCGAGACTAATCCGGAACGGTTGGATGCAGCAACGTTCGGGCAACTCTACGAGCAGCATCGACTGTCGGTGTACCGATATGCCCGGGCCAGAACGCGGAGCGATGACGACGCACTGGACCTCACCGCGGCCACGTTTGAGCGGGCGTTCGCGAACTTCGGACGGTTTCGCCGGCGAGATGGCGGGGTACACGCCTGGCTGTTGCGCATTGCCAGAAACCTCGCCATCGATGCACAACGTCGGCGCCGATCCACCGTGGACCTGGCGGGCGCCGATGCGCATCTCAACCGAATCGCGGTCGAGACTGACCGCTTCGAACAGGAGCGCACCGAGGTCCTCGATCTCGTCGCCCGGTTACCAGCGGAGCAGGGGGAGGCCTTGCTCCTCAGGTACGCCGGCGGTTTGACCGCACGAGAGATTGGTGTCGTGATTGGCAAGCGCGAGGGCGCAGTTCAGAAGCAGATTGAGCGCGGGCTGGCTGCGCTGCGGGAGGCACTTTGATGACCATGCAGGACGACATCGAGACCACGCTGCGGCGAGCGGTCGAGGTGACCCCATCGGAGGGAGCGCTGCTCTGGCTTGACCAGCGCCTCGCCATTGTCATGGCTCAGCCGACGGCAAGCGGACGCAGCGGCCTGGGGAACCGCCGGTGGATCGTCCGATCACTGGCACTGCTCGTTGCACTCATCCTCCTCACCACGGCGGTCGTGGCGGGGATGGGCCTTCTCGACCAGATTTTCGAGGCCAGTGGGTCACCGGGCTGGCAGACGGCATGGGACCGGGCAGAACGTCTCGGGATCAAGCAGACCGACGCCGGGATCACGATCACCCTCGAGCGGGCCTATGCGGATCTCAATCAAGTCCTGGTGGGCATTACCGTCGAAGGACTCGGGGATGCGCCGATCTCCGCCCACGGTGAGCCCGCACATGTGGAGTGGGAATTCGGGCTCAGCGACCCGATCGGCCGAGGACTGGACCATGGCGAGTGGGCCAGTAGCATGACCGGGACCGATCTCGCAGATGCCAGCGGGTCGGCTTCCGTTCGGTTCTTCGAAGGGGCCGTGACGCCGGTAGCGGGGACCTGGACATTGACGATCACCTCGGTCGGCTACAACAGCGGAGGCATGGTCTCGGGCGAATGCTTCGTCGGGAACACCGATCCCGCATGCGCCAACCCGCCTCCGAACGGCATGATCGAGGGCACCTGGACCTTTGCCTTCGAGTTGCCCGCTCCGGCCGGGATTGCGCTGGCCCCAGGGGTGAGAGACACCCAGGGACAGGCCACGCTCACTCTGACCCAACTGCGTATCACGCCGACCATGATCGCCCACCGAATTGGCCTGCGGATCGACGGCCAGACCGTGACCTCATGGTGGCCGAACGACGAATCGCTGCGGCTGGGAGGTACCGCGTTTGAGGGCAACAGCGGTACGCATATCACCCAGCAACTTTCTGCCCAGGGCCCAGCCGGTGATGAGTTTGAGTTCCTCACGTCCGCCGGCACGGATGAAGCCTCGGGTATTTGGGAGATCAGGATCCCTGAGATCACGTTCGTGGGAGAAGACTTCACGACCGAGCATGTGCTCACCGGTCCCTGGCTACTCACGGTGACGGTTCCGTAGGCGGCGTCCGACTGAGGTTGGTCGTCGGTACAGGAGATGGAGCCGAAGGTGGGATTCGAACCCACGACCGACGGTTTACGAAACCGTTGCTCTACCCCTGAGCTACTTCGGCCCGAGCGGCCGCGATTCTATCAGCGGCCGGCCGAGGTCCCCCGCGGAGCCCAGCCGTGGAGCAGCTCGTCGTGGTAGCGGGGCTCGCCAGACGGGGCCTTCCTGGGAACCGGCGCTGCCTTCGCCTTTCCCTTGAGAACTCGCTGGTAATACGGGCACAGGGCGGACAACGGACAGAGGCCGCAGATCGGTCGGGGTGCCCGACAGACATCGCGGCCATGGCGGATGAACAGGACGTGGAAGCGGTACACGTCCTCCGGATCCAGCGCCGCCTCGAGGATGTCATGGGAGGCGGCGACATCGGTCTTGGGCGGCAGGAGACCCAGGCGCCAGGCCACCCGATAGACGTGGGTGTCCACCGGCAGGGCCGGCTTGCCGAATGCGAACAGGACCACCAGGGCAGCCGTCTTGGGACCGATGCCCGGCAGGGCAGCCAACCAATCCCGCGCTTCCCGCGCACCCATCTCCGACAGGACCGACAGGTCGAGCGCGCCCCGCTCGGCGGCAATCTCCGCCAGGACGGCCTGGATGCGGGGGCCCTTGGTCGGTGCCAGACCGCCGGGGCGAATGACCTCCACCAGCTCATCGGTTGGAGCGGACAGCACCGCCTCCCAGGTCGGGTACCGGTCCCGAAGGGCCGTGAACGCGCGGTGGGAATTCACGTCGGCGGTGTTCTGCGACAGGATCGTCAGCACCAGCTCGCTGACTGGGTCCAGGCGCGGCCCGCTCCAGACCTGCGGCCCGTATCGCTCCTCCAGCGCTTCCAGCAATGGACCGATGCGTCCGTGCCGCGCCCGGCGCTGGGCAGCCAGGCTGCGGGCCGATGCGCTCCTGCGGGCGGCCACCGTCAGCCGAGGAGCTGGCCCAGGCCAACCGCCTGTGCCAGGCGAGCGGCGGCGTTGGCTAGCAGGCGATCGGTGTCGGCCATGGCATCCGCGAGTTCTGTCGGCCCTTCGGCAATAGGCTGGACGAGGTCGAACGCCCCCGACTCGGACAGGATCTCGATGCCAACGCCCAGCGCTCCGCACAGCAGGACGACCGGTCGCGGCCGAGCGACCCGTGACACGCCCAGGGCCGCTTTGCCGGACAGCGTCTGCTCGTCCGCCCGACCCTCGCCGGTGATGACCAGGTCCGCATCGGCACATGCGTCGGCCAGGCCAATCAACTCCGAGATGATTTCGGCACCCATCCGCAGTTCGGCGTTCGTCAGGGCCAGCAGGCCCGCCGCCGCCCCGCCGGCTGCACCGGCGCCCGCCATGCCCGCTACCGCCCGGCCGGTTCCCTCTTCGAGTGCCGCTCCCCAGCGGCCAAGCGCGGCATCAAGGGTGGCCACCGCGGCCGGGTCGGCCCCTTTCTGCGGCCCGTAGACCCGGGCCGCCCCGCGAGGACCGGTCAGCGGCGCGGTGACGTCGCTGGCAATGGTGAGCTCGATCTCGCCGAGCCGCCGGTCGAGGCCCGACGAATCGACGGCGAAGACGGCGGACAGGGCAACTCCGCCGTCGGGCTCAACGGCCGAGCGGGTGGCGTCGTTCAGACGCAACCCGAGTTCGACCAGCAGGCCGGAGCCGCCATCGGTCGTGCCCGAGCCGCCCAGGCCGAGGATGACCCGGCGCGCTCCGGCGTCGAGCGCGGCACGGACCAGCCGGCCAACTCCGCGACTGCTCGCCCCCAGTGCGCTGGCGGGAGTCCGTTCCGCGGGAGCCAGGCGAGCGAGGCCGGCGGCGGATGAAAACTCGATGACGGCCGTGTCCGGCCCGAGCCACAGCCATTCGGCGCTGATCGGCCGGCCGAGCGGATCGGTGCTGGCAGCGATCCGCCGCTCGACGAGGTTTCCCAGGCCGGCGACCAGCGCGTTGAGGGTTCCCTCGCCGCCGTCTGCCATCGGGCGAAGGCGAACCTCATCCTCGGGACGAACGCTCAGCCATCCCCGGCGAATCGCGTCGGCGGCCGCAACCGCGTCGAGCGCGCCACCGAACGAATCGGGGGCGACAACCACGGTCAGCGGACGACTCACCGGCATGTGTCTGACGGTCAGTCCACGACCTGCTTGGGCTTGCGGGGCTTCCACAGCAGGCGCGTAGCTCCGCGCGGCAGCTCCGCCTGCAGGGGGACCACCACCCAATCTGGGTTGATCCGACCCGGGATGTAGTGCGAGTTCACCTGCTTGGCGATTGCTCGCTTGAAGCCATTCGTCCGCCACGCGTGGAACCACGAATTCACGGGCACCTTCACCGCCGGCGTGACCCGGACGTGGCCGTCCTCGCGAATGATCGAGGCCAGCAGCCGCCGGCGCTCCTGGTAGGGCACGTCGAGCAGGCTGGTGTCATCGAGGGATAGCAAATCCACCGCCACGAACGCCCGGCGCGTCTCGAGGGTCGCAAGGTCCACCGCCGGAGGTTCGTCCCCATCCGTACCGGCGGTGGCTGCTGCCCAGCGCTCCGCCGACGCAGCACCCAGGAACGGCTGTGCCGTCCAGATGCCGTCAATGACCGCATCGGTGAGGACGGCGTCGCGGAGCGCAGCGACCGCTTCGGCGAACGAATCGTTCACCTGCGCACCGTCGGCATCGGTCAGCAGGACCGTTCCATCGGTGACCGTGGCAAGAAATCGCTGACCGGGCCAGAACGGCTCGAATGCCCAGTTTGGGCTTTCGATGCTCACCCGAGCCGTGCTTGGCGCCTGCGGCTTCAGTGGTTCGGCGGTCATGGGCCCATAGGGTACCGCCGCCACACGCGTCAGCCCGCGCTGTACAGGGAGAGCTGCCCCTCTTCGATGTCGCCGCCCACCTGGCCGCGAATGTCATCCCAAGCAGCCAGGTCCCATTCGCCGACGAAGGTTATGGCGGTGCCAGCCTTGCCGGCCCGACCGGTTCGACCGGCGCGGTGGACGTAGGTGTCGGCATCCTCGGGGATGTCGTAATTCAGGACGTAGGGCAAATCGGTGATATCCAGGCCGCGGCTGGCAACGTTGGTGGCCACCAGGAATTGGATCTCGCCGGCCTTGAACGCGGCCAGCGTCCGTTCGCGCTCCCGCTGGGAGAGGCCGCCGTGGAGGGCCGCCGCGTTCCGCTTACGCCGTTGGAGGGTCGCGGTCAATCGGTCCACGCCGATCTGCATGTGTCGGAAGACCAGCAGCCGATCCAAGCCGAAGGTGTCGCTCAACTCCAGGAGCGCGGAAACCTTGTCCTGCTCGGCGACGAAGTACACCAGCTGGCGGACGGTGTCGACCGTCTTCATCTCCGG
>JAHFBB010000221.1 GCA_023250255.1 Chloroflexota bacterium
GAAGGCGCCGTCGCCAGCCCCGGACTGGACCAGGACCTCGATGCCCGGTCCCGAGCCGATGACGGCCGCGGCGGCCACCGGCGTCAGGGCGACACGGTGCTCACCATCGGCGGTTTCGCGCGGGACAACGATTTTCATGGGCGTGCGCGGCGGGTCCTTCCGGCGGGAGATGGGTCGAACCGCGGCGGCGATGAACGCCAGTGATGCGGTCCGGAGGTCGGAGTGTACCAAAGGCGACCGCCCTGGCCGCCCAGGGAAAATTGAACCTTTCCGGGGAGTGCCCCACTCTTGGGGCGACATGCGGCCGCCGCGCCGGGCGCTGGTCTGCGCTAGGCTCTGCCCATGACCGAAGCGCCAGCCGGGGCGGTGATCCGGACCCAGGGCCTGAGCAAGCACTACGGCTCGATCCGCGCGCTGAACGACCTCGATCTCGAGGTCCAGCCAGGCGAAATCTTCGGCTTCCTCGGTCCCAACGGGGCCGGCAAGTCAACCATGATCCGAACCCTCCTGGGCTACCTCTCGCCCAGCGCGGGACGCGGGTGGGTATTGGGATTGGACATTGCCTCCGAATCGGTGGAGATCCGCCGGCGGGTCGGCTACCTCCCCGGTGGGATCGCGCTGTATGACTCGCTCACCGGGATGCAATGCCTCGACTACCTGTCCGACCTCCAGGACACCGATCCGGTCCGGCGTCCCGAACTCATCGAGCGACTGCAGATGCCCGAACGCGATCTCAAGCGCCGGGTCCGCGATTACTCGCGTGGCATGCGCCAGAAGATTGGAGTCATCCAGGCACTCCAGCACGACCCCGAACTCGCCATCCTCGACGAGCCCACCGAAGGCCTTGACCCGCTCATGCAGCAGTCGTTCTACTCCCTGCTGGAGGACCTGCGCCATGAGGGCCGCACGATCTTCATGAGCAGCCACAACCTGTACGAGGTCGAGCGGGTCTGCGACCGGGTGGCCATCATCCGCGCTGGTCACCTGATGGCCCTCCAGAAGGTCGAGGAACTCACCGCCCGTCGTCGTCGCCGGGTGGCGCTTCGCTGGCGCGGCGCCGCGCCTGACCTGTCCGAAGTGCCCGGCCTGGCCGACATGGAGGTCCGCGGCGACCGGATGACCCTCACCATCCTCGGAGACGTTGCGCCCTTCGTGCGGGC
Organism: Chloroflexota bacterium; assembly: GCA_023250255.1. Classification (GTDB taxonomy): domain Bacteria; phylum Chloroflexota; class Limnocylindria; order QHBO01; family QHBO01; genus JAHFBB01. The sequence continues at coordinate 1,161 of JAHFBB010000221.1, forward strand.
CATTGCCTCGCCGGCCCTCGAGGACCTGACCATCGAACCGGCGCGGCTGGAGGAGGCGTTCCTCGAGTATTACGCCGACGAGAACGGGGCCGACTCGTGAACGGTCGCCTGTTCCGTCAGAACCTGTACTGGTTCCGCACCCGTCTGCTCATCCTGATCGTGGCGTCGATTGCCTGGGGCTTGATCGGACCGGTCTTCTACATCAATTTCTCGAGCCCGCTCCAGGTCCTGGTGGATTCGGGCGCCATCCCCAGCAACCTGTTGTCGTTCGGCTCGGGCAGCCTGTTCACCCTCCCGGGGGCGTTGACCCTCATGCTCCAGCATCCGATCGCGATTGCCTTCATGGCGGTCTTCGGAGCCGCCGCCGCGGCTACCTCGATCGCCGGTGAACTCGAGCGCGGGACCCTGGAGACCCTCCTCGCCCGCCCACTCCCGCGGCGGTCACTGTATGCCTCGACCTACCTGGCCATCGTCGTCGCGATGGCGCTGGTCATGGCCGCGCTGCTCATTGGTCAGTCGATATCGGTGATCCTGCTCGGAATCGGTGACGAAGTCGACCTGGCCAGGATGCCCCTCGTCTGGCTCAACGGCCTCCTGCTGTGGGGCGCCTTCGCGTCGTTCGGGATGGCCGCCAGCGTCAGTTTCGATCGCTCCGCACGAGCCGTGGGGTTGACGGCCGGGTTCGTCCTGATCAGCTACTTCCTGGAGATCATCGGCTCATTGTGGACCGATGCCGCGTTTCTTCAGGACTACTCGCTGTTCCACTATTTCGTGCCCGGCGACGTGCTCACAGGGGAGTTCAACCCGTTGGGGATCGCGCTACTGTTGGCGGCCCTGATCATCCCCATCGTCTGGGCGCTGGTCGTCTTCCCCCGCCGGCAACTCCCCGCCCCCGCCTGAGGGATCGTCCGGGTTCGGGTTCGCGACGAGCCGGCGACCGACCACCACCCCCTCCCCGGATCCTGTCGATTCCGCATTGAGCGCAATCGCGACGGCCTCCTGGACCGGCAGTCGGCGCCCGGCTTCGAACGAGGCGGCCCGTTCCGGATCCGTCAGCAGTTCTTCGAGATGGAAGCCGCCCCAATCGCGATTCAACTGGGCGAGCTGTGAGGTCCCCGACAGATCCTGGATCGCGTTCGCCGCGCCGGCGAGAGTCATTGCCCGGTCAATCTCGCCCTCCACATAGTCGAGCACGGCGAACGCATCGAGGATGAGGGCGTAGCCGCTCAGGTCCTCGTTGGCCACGAAGATCGCCAGCGCATCGCGCATCGAGGCGCGCATCGCGCGCCGATCACCTTCCAGCGCTTCGATGTTGCCCTTCATGTACAGCGCCCAGGCGAGCATGAATCGGTCGTCCGTCTCGCGGAAGATGGCGAGCGATTCGTCGACCCACGCGCGGCTCTGCTCCAGGTCCTTCTCGTAGTAGGTGGTATTGACC
>JAHFBB010000045.1 GCA_023250255.1 Chloroflexota bacterium
GGGACGAGCAACAGGACCAGGAAGATGGCCGCCAGTTGCCGGGCGCGAAACGCCAGGAAGTAGGCAAGCGGGTAGGCGAGCACGGTCGCGGCCAGTGCCACGATGAACGCCATCCCCACCAACACGCCGAGCAGCCGCATCCATGACGGGGTGCCAAAGACCTTCTCGTATTGGATGGTGGACCACGGCCAGCTGCCGTCGAAACGGAGGAGGCCCGATTCGGCCCGGAAACTGATGGCGACCGTCACGATCAACGGCGCCAGGAAGAACAGGATCAGCCACAGATAGGGCGGGGCGACGAGAAACCGGAGGGTCCCTCGTCGCCCGAGCATGTTCGGCCCTTCCTAGGGGAGCGGGGCGGCCTTGACGCGTCCCCACATCTCGGTCCACGCCGTCCGCTGTTCATCGGTCACCAGCGGCGTGAAGTTCGTGGATTCCAGGATGGCCGGATCGTTGATCCCAAAGGCTTCGATGAGCACCGGATCCTCGATGGCGTCCATGACATCCTGGTTCGCGCAGCCGTAATAGAAGAGGGTGACGGCGTTGCTGCAGGTCAGGGTCGCCAGTTTGGCGTCGATGAACTGCAGGGCCAGCTCGTACGAATCGGTGTCTGCGGCAATGCCGTACAGGCCGACCCAGCTGTTCCGGCCCTCGACCGGGTTGGCATAGGCGACTTCCTGGCTGCCGCTGTACAGGACGGTGGCGTAGCACCCCTGCCAGGCGTAGGCGACCCAGATGTCACCGCTTTCCACGGCCGGGCAGAAATCGGTGTATTCGCCCGTCCAGTAGAGGAAGTTCAGCGGCTTCTGGGTAATCCACTCCGCCTCGATGGCGGCGAGCTGCTCATCGGTCAGGTTGGTCTCGTCGTAGTCATGGATATACGACGAAACGGTCACCGCCGCGGGGCCGTCATCCCACATGGAGACATGGTCATCGTAGGTGGCATCAAACAGAGCGTCCCAACTGGTGACCTCGTCCACGTGGGCGGTGTTGTACAGGATCGAGGTGAAGCCCCAGTCCCACGGCAGGTAGTACTGCTTGCCGTCGATCTGGCCCAGTTCCTTGAACGCGTCGGGGACCTTGTCCCAGTTCGTCAATTTGCTGGTATCGATCTCCTGGACAAGGTCCTCATCCACGTAGAACTGCTGCCAGCCGGTGTAGAAATGGACGATGTCCGGGCCGCCGGCCTCCATTTTGCCGAGGATGTCGGCATCGGAGATGCCGAAGCTGAACTCCACGGCGGTGTCGGGGCTGGCCGTCTGGAAATCGGTCCAGAAGGCAGGATCCTGGTAGCCGTCCCACTCGAGAACGTCGAGCTCGTTCGGCTCGGCTGCGCTGCAGGCGGCCAGCAGCATGGTCGACGCGGCGCCGAGTACCAGCAGAACGCGGCCAAGGTGGTGTTGGGAAAGCACGGGCGAGTCACCTCCACGGGCGGCCCATGGGCAGCCGCCGATCGCAGTCGATGCTACGCCCCGGCGACGGGCACGGTCAACGCATTTCAGTGGCTGAGCCGATATCCGAGCCAAGTGGGTACGCGTGCCACCAGCCGAACCCACCACGGAGCGCGCCGGCCAGCGTCCGAGGCGTTGTCCCCGCGGATGAGCGCCTCGCGGATGAGCCGCGCCCCGATGTAGCGAAACGGCTCGGGCGGCAAGAACCGCTGGCGGTGATTGACGATTGCCAGGCGGCCGAGCGGGTCGTCCGTGCCGGCCACCAGGACCGCCAGGATGCGCCCCGCCAGGCGCGCCGGTCCGGCGCCGTTACCGGCGAACCCGTGGGCGTAGTGCACCCGTCCGCCATGCCGCGAGCCGATCTCCGGGAATCGCATGGCGGTGATGTCGATGGGTCCCCCCCAGGCATCCACCAGCCGGACATCGGCCAGCATGGGCAGCAGCCGCCGGAAGTTCGCGCTCACCCTGGCAACGGCGTTGCCATCGGCCTCGAATACCCGACCGATGCGGCCGTCGAAGCCGGCCGCGCCCACACCCGCCCCGAATGCGATCCGTCCATCGTCTGTGGTGCGGTAGTAGCTGATGGTGAAGCGCGAGTCGCTTAGGAGTTCGTTCCCGGTCCAGCCGATTTCGGCGAGGCGCTCGGGGATGGGTTCCGTCATGACCATGTACGACCCCCAGGCCAGCAGGCGTGTCCGGAACCCGGGCCATCCCGTCGCCCAGGCATTCACCGCCAGCACGACCTGCTCGGCGGTGACGGTCGCGCGGTCGGTGACCAGCTTGCAGGGGGCACCGGGCTCCATCCGGAAGACCGGCGAATGCTCGTGGATCCGAACACCCCGTTCGAGCAGGACCCGCCGCATTCCCCGCGCGAGGCGAGCTGGCTGGATGGACGCGGCGCTGGGCATCCACAGTCCTTCGCCATACACCGGAGATGCGCACCGCTGTTGGACATCATCGGCGGACATGGGCTGCAATTGCTCGCCGAGGCCCATCCGCTCCATTTCGGCAACCGTGCCGGTCCACGAGTTGGGCTCATTCGGGAAGGCGTTGATCGTCAGGTAGCCCGACTTGTGGAACCAGCCGTCCACCCCATGGTCGGCACTCCACTGACCGATGCCATCCACCACCTCGTCCGCCGCCCAGGCCATGTCGCGGGCGGCCTGCTCCCCGAATTGGCGAGCGAGGAATGGCGTCTGTTCCCACCAGCCATGGACAAAGCCGCCGTTGCGCCCGCTCGGCCCGCCGCCGCAGATATCCGCCTCGAGGAGCACGATCCGAATGCCCGGCACCGTCTCGGTCAGGAACCAGGCGGTCCACATCCCCGTGTAGCCGCCGCCGATGATCGCCACGTCCGCCGCCAGGTCTTCGGTGAGTGGCGGCGCCGGCAGGGGAGTCCCCTCGGCTGCCAGCGCTTCGCGCAGCCACCAGCCGCGTCGGAGGCCGGGAACCGGCAGGGCAGATGATCGAGCCACCCACCGATGCTAGCGCGCGGCATCGGCTCCTCGGTCGGCATACTGTCGTCGTGACCGATCGCGTGCCCGTTGTCGTCGATGCACTTCGTACGCCATTCGGCCGATACGGGGGCGCGCTGGCATCGGTCCGTCCGGATGATTTGGCGGCCTTCGTCGTTCGCGAACTGGTCGAGCGCACGGGCGTGGACCCGGCGGATGTGGATGACCTGATCCTGGGCGCCGCCAACCAGGCGGGCGAGGACAACCGGAACGTGGGCCGGATGGCCGCCCTGCTGGCCGGGATGCCGGTGACCGTTCCCGGCCAGACCATCAACCGCCTCTGTGGTTCGGGCATGTCCGCGGTGGTCGCCGCAGCCCACGCGATCGTGGCAGGGGACGGCGAGGTGTTCATCGCGGGCGGAACCGAGTCCATGACGCGCGCCCCATTCGTGGTGGCCAAGGCCTCGGCCGCGTTCCCGCGCGGAGAGCAGACGATGTACGACACGACCCTCGGCTGGCGTTTCACCAACCCTCGCCTGGCCGACGCCTACTACCCGTACTCGATGGGCGAGACTGCCGAGAACGTGGTTGCCCAGGTGGGCGTCAGTCGCGAGGACCAGGACGCGTTCGCGCTCTCGTCCCAGCAGCGATGGGCGGCAGCCTTCGAAGCCGGCCGGTTCGACGACGAGGTCAGACCGATGCCCGAACTGGGCCACGACGAGCATCCCCGCCCGACCACCACCCTCGAACAACTGGCCTCGCTCAGGCCGGCCTTCCGCCGCGACGAGTTGGGCTCGGTCACCGCGGGCAACAGCAGCGGAATCAATGATGGAGCGGCGGCGGCGCTCGTCACCTCCGAGGCGCGAGCGCGGGCGGCTGGCTGGCGGCCCATGGTTCGAATGCTCGCTTCGGCGGTGGCCGGCGTGGATCCGGCGACGATGGGCCTGGGTCCCATTCCCGCATCGCGCAAGGCGCTGGATCGGGCCGGGCTATCGGTTTCCGACCTCGACCTGGTGGAGTTGAACGAGGCGTTCGCTGCCCAGGCGCTGCCGGTCATTCGTGAGCTGGGACTGGATCCGGAGAAGGTCAACGTCAACGGCGGGGCCATTGCCATCGGTCATCCGCTGGGTGCGTCCGGAGCTCGCCTGGTGGGGACTCTGGCCCATGAGATGCGCCGGCGAGGGGCCCGCTACGGGTTGTCCACAATGTGCATCGGCGTCGGCCAGGGGATTGCCACCGTGTGGGAATCGGTCGAATAACGGCTAGGAGTCGATCAACGCCTCGAAGATGCGCGGGAGGCCATCCATCGCCAGGCTGAGATGACCCACGTCGGGCAAGAGGTGGGGGACTGCATTGCCGACATGGGCCGCAAGCCACTGCCCATGGACCCACGGCACCATCTTGTCGTGGCCGCCCTGCCAGATATGGACCGGTACGCTGATCGACTCCAGGTCGAATCCCCATGGCTTGGTGAAGCACCAGTCATCGTCCACCCAGCCCCAGTAGCCTTCGCGCAGCCCTTCCCGCATTGCGGCGGCGTTGTATTCCGCGAATTCGCCGATGAGCGATGCGCGATCGACCTCGTCGATCAGGCCGCCGAAGGTATCGGCAATGTCGGCCGCGGTCACCGCCCGCCACTTGGGCCAATCGCGCTCGGCCCAGCGGATGCTGTTCTGGGGGTCGGCCATGGTCGCCTGGAAGTCCTCGACGTTTTCTGGCCCCATACCCTCAAACCAGTCGATTCCATCGGCGGGGTAGGGAGCCACGCCGCCGATGAGTGCGGCTGCCGGGAATCGCTCGGGCGCCAGCGCAGCGCAGGCGAGAGCGTGCGGTCCGCCACCAGACCAACCGAGCACCCACGCCTGGGACGCTCCCAGCGCGTCGAGGACGTCAGTCGCGTCGGCGACGATCGAGCCAACCGACCGACCTTCGTGACGGCTGCTGCTGCCATAACCCGCGCGACTGAAGCTGACCACGTGTAAACCGAGCGCGGCGGCAGCGGCCTGCATCCCGGGAGGCTGGATTCCCGAACTCGGGCTGCCATGGAGGTACAACAACGTGCCCCGCGGAGCGCTGGTCTCGCCGCCGACATACACGTCGAGGCTCCGGCCGTCACCTGTTTGGATCTTCATCGATCCAGGAGCGGTCATCCGTGCAGGCGAAGTTGGGGAAGGACCTTGTCCCCAAATGCAGTGATGAAATCGGTCTGATTCCTGCCCACATTGTGGACATAGATCTCGTCAAAGCCCATGTCGACGAACCTCTGGAGCGCCGCTGCGTGCTCGTCGAGATCGGCGGATATCAACATTCGGTTGGCGAAATGCTCAATGCGCACAAGTTTCGCAATATTGGCGAAATCTTCCGGGTTTCGGATGTCCTGCTTTGGGAAGGGCATGCCGCCATTCGGCCATTCGCGCACGGCCTGCTCCTCCGCCTCGACCTGGGACGGCGCCCACGAAATGTGGACCTGGAGCTGGGTGCGCATGGTCGTCGGATCCTTGCCGGCCTCCAGGGCTCCTTCGCGGAACTTGCCCCACAGCATGTCGATCTTCTCGTCGGCGGCACCGACGGTGATCATCCCGTCCGCGAACCTGCCGGTGCGCTTGGCGTTCATCGGTCCGGCCGTGGCGACGTAGATCGGGACGGGGGTCTCGGGGATGGTGTACAGCCGAGCGGATTCGAGGGTGAAGTGCTCACCGTCGTGTTTGACGACTTTGCCGGTGAACAACTTGTTGATCACCTCGATCGCCTCGAAGAGCATCGCGCTGCGGACACCGACCTCGGGCCATTCGCCGCCGATGATGTGCTCGTTGAGCGCTTCGCCGGCGCCGAGTCCCAGCCAGAAACGACCCGGATACATCGCGCCCAATGTGGCGGCCGCATGGGCGATGACCGCGGGGTGATACCGGAAGCCCGGACAGGTGACGGCGGTCCCAAACGGCAACGTGGTGCGCTCGCCGAGCGCCCCCATGAACGACCAGGCGAACGCGCTCTGGCCTTGTTCGGGGGTCCACGGATGAAAGTGTTCGCTCACCTGGAATCCCGCGTCGAATCCAGACGTTTCGGCCTGGCGACACCACTCCAACAGGTCGGTCGGGTGGAACTGCTCGAGCATGGCCGCGTAGCCGATCTTGGTCATGGTCTAAGCCTACCCCCGTCAGATCGCGGCTGCGATCCGGACCTGGTGCCGAGATGTGGCACCCTTAGATCGTGGCCCAGACGTTGATCCCGCTCACCACCGTCGAGACCGGGGGTGCCGCCCCCCTGCACGCCCACGGGGAGGGGCCGCTGGTCGACGGGTTCGGCCGCAGTCTGCGGGCGCTGCGAGTCAGCGTGACCGATGCCTGCCAGTTCCGCTGCCTGTACTGCATGCCGTCGGAGGACATGACGTTCCTTCCGCACCGCGAACTGCTGACGCCCGCGGAGATCGCCAGGTTGGTAGGCCTGTTCGTGCGCCACGGGGTGACCGGCGTGCGGTTGACCGGCGGTGAGCCGCTGGTACGGCACGAATTGCCGGAGATCATCGGCCTGCTGGCGGCCCTGGAGCCGGACGGTCTGGCCGACCTGTCGCTGACGACCAACGGATTCCTCCTCGAACGCCAGCTGCCCGACCTGGTCGCCGCCGGCCTGCGCCGGCTGAACGTGAGCATCGATTCCCTTGTCCGGGAGCGGTTCCGGGACATCACCCGGCGCGACGCCCTGGACCAGGTGCTGGCTGGCCTGCGCGCCGCCGAGGCGTACCCCGAACTGCGTCCCCTGAAGGTCAATGCGGTGGCCCTCCGCGACTCCACCGAGCACGAGATCGGCGCATTCGCCGAACTGGCCCGGAGTCGTGGGTACGTCGTTCGGTTCATCGAATTCATGCCGCTCGACGGCGGCGGCCGGTGGACCCAGGGCGAGGTGCTCAGCGGCGCCGAGCTGCGGGCGGCCCTGGAGGCATCGGTCCCGCGCTCGTGGCTTCCCCTGGAGCAGATGCCGCTATCGGATCCGGCGCAAACCAGCCGGGTCTATCGCTTCG
>JAHFBB010000222.1 GCA_023250255.1 Chloroflexota bacterium
AGATGATCGTCGAGTTGGTGTCGGCTGGCCGATCGGTCGGCCACGTCAGCTGGCACGAGGTCCACTACGGGCCGCCACCGAAGTCACGCGCCTGGAACATCGGCATCTCGCTCATTCCCGAGGTCCGCGGACAGGGCTACGGCGGCGTGACCCAGCGCCTGCTGGCGGACTGGCTGTTCGAGAACAGCGACGCGAATCGGGTCGAGGCTTCGACCGATGTCGACAACCTCGCCGAGCAGCGCGCCCTGGAGAAGGCGGGCTTCATCCGCGAGGGCGTGCAGCGAGCGTCGCAGTTTCGCGCCGGCGGCTACCACGACCTAGTCACCTACGCCCGGTTGCGCTCCGACCCCTGAGGCCTACCCGCAGGCTCAGGACAGTTCCTGCCGCCGGAAGGCAACGATGGCCAGGATCAGGACGCCGACCAGACCAACAAGCGCCGCCAGGAACGGCTTCTGCCAGTCGGACACCGGTTCGCCGATGGCGGCAGCGAGCCCCGGAGCGCCGAGAGCGGACGGCAGCCAGGCGGCCACCCCGGGCAGGAGGGAGGCAATGCCCACCGCCAGCAGCGAGGCGATTCCGATGCCCGCGGCGCCGGCGAGCGACCCGGTCACGACGCTGCCCAGGAAGGTGACGGCCGCAAACAGCAGGGCCGGCACGACCATGAACAGCGTCAGCAGGGCGAAACCCGCGACATCGGGAGCGTCAAACAGGTAGACCGTGTAGACGAACGCGCCAACCGCGGCTAGCGCGATACCGATGGTCAGGGTGGTGGCCAGGGCCGTCGCCTTGGCCAAGAGAAATGCGGGTCGTCCGAGCGGCATGGTAAGCAGGAGGGCGGCGATCCCGCGTTCGCGCTCGCCGGCGACGCTGCCCATGGCCAGCAGGATCGCCGCCAGGATGGCGGTCTGGCTCATGTTGTCCTGGAACTGGAGCATCGCCTCTCGGGTGGTCGGCGGGGGAATCTCCACCACGACCCCCCCGGTTCCAAGTTGCTTGATGAGGTCCGGCAGGTAATAGGTGAGCACGACCGAGCCGATGCCAAAGATCGTGAACACGATGACCACGATTGGCAGCCGGCGCGTCCGCCATTGCTCCCGCAGCTCCTTGCCGAGCATGACCGCAAACCCGGTCATGCGGCGCGTCCCCGATCGTCACGCGCCGTGAGCTCGAGGAACACGTCTTCGAGGGTGGGCCGCTGCCGCTCGAGACGCAGCAGGGCCAGCTGCTGAGCCGCCACAACCACAACCAAGGCGCGTCCCGCCTGGGATGGATCGCGCACGGCCACCCTCAACCGTGAACCGTCCTGGCGGACCTCGGTCACCCACGGTTCCGCGCGCAGCGCGTCGACCAGGCGTCCCACCGACGGATCTTCTCCATCTTCCACCTCGAGTTCGTAGGCGGGATGCGCGTACCGGGCCAGCAGCTCGTCCATCGGTCCGCTGGTCACCAGCCGGCCGTGGTCGAGGATGGCCACCTGGTCGCAGACGCGCTCGACATCGGTCAGCAAATGGCTGGAGAACAGGACGGTGGAAGCCGGGGCCAGGGCCTTGATCGTGCTCAGGATGTCCACTCGTCCTTCCGGGTCGAGTGAGCTGACCGGTTCATCGAGCAGGAGCACCGGCGGGCGGGGAAGGATGGCCAGCCCAAGGCCCAGGCGTTGGCGCATCCCGCCGGAGTAGACGCCAACCTTGCGGTGGGCGTCCTCGGTCAGGCCGACTTGTGCGAGGACCTCGGTGACCCGAGCGGCTCGCTGCGCGCCACGAATGCCGTGGAGGTCTGCGGTCAACTCGAGCAACTCGCGGCCGCGCATCCAGCCCGGGAAGCGAGGATCCTGGTCGAGGTAGCCGATCCGTCCCGCCAGGTTCGGGGCACCGACCCCCACCGGCAGGCCGTCGACCGTCGCGGAGCCTGTCGTCGGGCGCGCCATGGAGGTCAGCAGCCGAATGGTCGTCGTCTTGCCTGCGCCATTGGGGCCCAGGAATCCGAAGATGCTGCCTTGGGGCACCTCGAGATCAAGGTTGTCAAGGGCGAGCACGCTGCCGAACCGCTTCGTCAGTCCCCGACAGAAGATCGCCGGCCCGGACTCAGCCATCCCGCCGCCCGACCAGGAAGTAGACCAGCGGGCCGAGCGGCGTCGAGACCAGGATGATCAGCAGCCACACCCACTTCTCGCCGCCGGCCACGCGGCGGTCGGCGCCGAGCAGGTCCACCATCGCCCAGATCGTCAGGCCCGCTGACAGGGCGACCAGCGGGATCAGCCACGGCAGTGCATTCCGCAGGTCTTCCATCGGGCCGATGCTAGCGCCGGGGGCCTATACTTCGCGGGTATCTCGACCCGGGACGGGCGCTCCCGTCCGGCGCCGATCAGTATGTGACTGAGGAGGCGCGCCCGTGACCACCCCATCGGAACTTCCCGATCTTTCGGCTGCCCGAGATACGCTGACAGCCAGCGGCACCGAATACCGGTACTACCGCCTTGACCGACTTGGCGTCGCCGACCTGGACCGACTCCCGTTCACCGTCAAGGTCCTGCTCGAAAATGCCGCCCGGGCCGCCGACACGCCTGGCAC
>JAHFBB010000046.1 GCA_023250255.1 Chloroflexota bacterium
GTGCTCCTGTTCGCCGGTGCCGTGGGCAAGAGCGCCCAGTTCCCGCTGCACGTCTGGCTGCCGGACGCCATGGAGGGCCCCACCCCGGTCAGCGCCCTGATCCACGCCGCGACCATGGTCAACGCCGGTGTGTACCTGGTGGCGCGCGCGAATCCGATCTTCGCCCACGCCCCGACGGCCATGTGGGTGGTGGCGTCGATTGGCGTATTCACCATGATCCTGGCCGCGCTCATCGCGCTCACCCAGAACGACATCAAGAAGGTTCTCGCCTACTCGACCGTCAGCCAGCTGGCCTACATGTTCTTCGCGCTGGGGATCGGCGCCTGGACGGCGGCCATCTTCCACCTGATGACCCACGGCTTCTTCAAGGGCCTGCTGTTCATGGGCTCTGGGTCGGTCATTCACGGGGCTGGCGGCGAGCAGGACATGCGCTTCATGGGCGGCCTGCGCGACAAGATGCGCTGGACCTACTGGACCATGCTCATCGGTTCGCTGGCCCTGGCCGGCATCCCGATCTTCGCCGGCTTTTTCAGCAAGGACGAGATCCTGTCCGAGGCGTACGCCCGCGGCTATCCGCTGTTCTGGATTGCGGGGATCACGGTCGCCTTCCTGACCGCGTTCTACACCTTCCGGATGATGTTCATGACCTTCTGGGGAACCTGGCGCGGACCGGCCGAGGCGTGGCACCACGTCCATGAGTCAGCCGGAACAGTGATCGCCCCGCTGGTCATCCTGGCCGTCCCGACCGTCCTGGCGGGTATCGCGCTGGGCATCCCGCCTGAGACCGGGCGAATCCATGCGTGGCTGGCCGGCGTCTTCGCGGTCGCCGAGGAACTCGGAGCCGGGATCCAGGCCGGCTCGTTGGCCGCGTCCGGCGAGCACGAGTTTGCGTGGCTTGGCCTGGGCGGCCTGCTGCTACTGATCGGAGCCGGCGTGGGCCTGGCGGGCATCACCCTGGCCTGGCGCTGGTACGTCCGCGATCCGGGCGGTCCACGGAGTTTCGTGGAGGCCATCCCATTTGGATGGGGTCCGGGAATGTATCGGGCGAGCGTGAACAAGTACTACATCGACGACTTCTACCAGCTCGTGTTCGCCACCGGTGGGGTGGTGGTTGCGAAGGCGCTGTGGTGGTTCGACGTCCGGGTGATTGACGGGGTGGTCAATGGCTCGGGCTGGCTGGCCCAGCGGATCGGCGGCATCCTCCGGCGCCTGCAGACCGGGCGGGTCCAGAATTACGGCCTGGGCATGGCCGCGGGGCTGGTGCTGGTGGTGGTGGTATTCGCGGTGGTGGTGCGCTGATGGCCGACATGCCGCTCGTCAGCCTGGTTGTCTTCAGCCCACTGCTCGGGGTGGCAGCCATCCTGCTCACGCCGCCGAGCCAGACCCGTCTCGTGCGCTGGATCGCACTTGCGGCGGCGTTGCTCAGCTTTGGATTCAGCCTGACGCTGCTCGGCTACCAGCCGTCCGGCGCGGAATTCCAATACCGCGAGGATCTGTCGTGGATCCCCGCATTCGGCATGCGCTATACGGTGGGTATCGACGGGATCAGCCTGGTGTTGGTGATCCTGACCACGCTCCTGAGTGCGGTGGCCATCCTCTATTCCTGGAAGCCCATCCAGGTTCGCATTCGCGAGTACTACGCGGCCATGTTGTTGCTGATGGTCGGCATGCTCGGCGTGTTCGTCGCCCTCGACATGTTCCTGTTCTACGTGTTCTGGGAGGTCTCCCTCATCCCGATGTACCTGCTCATCGGGATCTGGGGTGGGCCGCGCCGGATCTATGCCACCGTCAAGTTCCTGATCTACACCCTGGTGGGGTCGCTGCTCATGCTGGTGGCCATCCTGGCGGTCGCGATCGCCCATGCCAGCGCGGGCAATCCGTTCACCTTCAGCTACGAAACGCTCCGCGGATTCCCCTTCACCGATACCCTCCAGGCCGGGGCCTTCCTGGCGTTCTTCCTGGCGTTTGCCATCAAGGTGCCCATGTGGCCGTTCCACACCTGGCTGCCCGATGCCCACGTCGAGGCACCCACCGCCGGCTCGATCATCCTGGCCGGCGTTCTGCTGAAGCTCGGCGGCTACGGATTCCTGCGCTTCAGCATCCCGCTGCTGCCCGATGCCAGTGTTGCCTTCGCCCCGTGGATCATTGGCCTGGCGATCATCGCCATCCTGTACGGGGCGATGGTGGCCATGGTCCAGCCGGATCTCAAGAAACTCATTGCCTATTCATCGGTCAGCCACATGGGCTTCGTGATGCTCGGGGCGTTCGTGTTCAACATCCAGGGATTGCAGGGCGCGGTCTTCCAGATGATCAGCCACGGAATCACCACCGGCGCCCTGTTCCTGCTGGTGGGGGTGATCTACGAACGCACCCACGATCGTCAGATCGCCCACATGGGTGGCTTGAACGCCCGCCTGCCGCAGTACGCCGCGCTGTTCGGCCTGTTCACCTTCGCCAGCATCGGTCTGCCGGGACTGTCGGGCTTTGTTGGCGAGTTCCTGGTCCTGCTCGGAGCGTTCCAGTACTCCGGCTGGGTCGCCGCGGCGGCCATGCCGGTGGTCATCCTCAGTGCGGTGTACATGCTGTGGATGTACCAGCGCGCCTTCTTCGCGGTTCCCTCGGACTGGATGAAACGCGCCTGGGCAGGCCTGACCGATCTCAACCGAGACGAATGGCTGTCGCTCAGTCCGCTGATCGTGCTGGTCGTCGTGCTCGGCGTGTATCCAGGCCCGATCCTCGACACGATTTCCGTGCCGGTTGATCGGATCATCGAAGCGGTGAACGGCTCGGGCGGGCTGACGTCACTGGTCTGGCCGTGGTGATCGAACGATGAGCGATTTCGCCGCCTTCGGTCCCGTCCTGCCCGAGGTCGTCCTGGCCATCCTCGTGCTGGCGATCATTACCGCTGACGGCTTCCTGCCCCGCGAGCGCAAGTCCTGGCTGACCGTGATCACCGTCGTCGGACTGGCCGTGGCGGGCTGGGCGTGCGTGATGGTCTGGGACAGCGGGGCCACGACCGTGTTCGGCAGCGTGTACGCGGTGGATCAGTTCTCGGTCGTCCTCAAGGGGGCGACCGTGGCCATCGGTATCCTGGCCGCCCTGCTGGCGCCGGCCTACCTCACCGCGCGACGGCTCCCGTTGGGCGAGTTCAACGCGATCCTGATCTTCAGCCTGCTCGGCATGTTCGTGCTGGCCTCCAGTGCGGACCTCATCACCCTGTTCATTGGCCTCGAATTGATGGCCATGCCGGCCTACCTGCTGACCGGATTCCACAAGAGCGACCGCTACAGCAACGAGGGCGGGCTGAAGTACTTCCTGCTCGGCTCGTTCGCCAGCGCCATCCTGTTGTTCGGCATCGCCTGGTTGTACGGAACCACCGGCGGCACCTCGTTCGCCGACATCTCCGACGCACTGGCCGATGGTCGGATGAACGGCGGCATCCTGCTGGCGCTGGCATTCCTGATGGTCGGCGCCACGTTCAAGGTGGCAGCGGTCCCGTTCCATTACTGGACCCCCGATGCCTACCAGGGGGCCCCGACGCCGATCACCGGCTTCCTGTCGGTGGGACCGAAACTGGGGGCCTTTGCGCTCGTCCTTCGTCTGTTCGTGGACGGGCTCGGCCCCGTCCGGGCGGACTGGGTGGGCGTGCTGATCGTGCTGGCGGTGTTGACGATGACCGTAGGCAACGTGGTGGCGCTGACCCAGACCAACGTCAAGCGGATGCTGGCCTACTCGTCCATTGCGCACACCGGCTACATCATGGCCGGGCTGGCTGCGGTGGCCGTCAGCGAGGATCCCGCGGCGAATTCGGGGATTAGCGCCATGCTCTTCTACCTGGTGGCCTACGGGATCATGAATATTGCGGCGTTCGCGGTGGTCGGCATGCTCCAGCGCGATACCGGCCGATTCGGCGGCCTGGCCTCGTTCGCCGGCCTTGCCCGCCGCGAGCCCTGGCTGGCCGGAGCGATGACTGTGCTCCTGCTGTCGCTGACCGGCATCCCGCCAACGGTTGGCTTCTTTGCCAAGCTGTACATCCTGCTATCGGTGGTCGACGCCGGTTTGGTCTGGCTGGCGGCCGTGATTGCCCTCAATGCCGCGCTGGCCGCGTTCTACTACCTGCGAGTGGTGGTCTACATGTACATGCGCGACCCGGAGGACGAACCGGCCGGAGTCGACAAGTCGTGGCCGTCAATGATCGGGGTTGCCCTGTCGGTAACCGGGGTCATTGCGCTGGGCGTGTTCCCCAGCCAGCTGCTGGTGTGGTTGCAGGCCGCCGCCGGGAGCCTGTTCTGACAGGTATCAGCGCACGGTGAGACGCCGCTCCGGACTCATCCTCCCATTCCTGCTGGCACTGGCCGGCGGCGTGCTCATCGTGGTTGGTCAGCTGGACCTCGCCGCAGGGCCGACCTCGAGCCTGCTCCCGCTCTTCACGCCGACTCCGGTGGCGGTGGTCTCGCCTTCGCCCCAACCTTCGCTCAATCCCGGTGAGACTCCGGCGCCAACACCGGTTGCCACCCTGGTCCCCGCCGACTGGATAGCGGTCCAGCTGCAGATTCCGGCGGTCGGAGTGAACGTTCGGGTGGCGTCGCGAACCTCCGACCAGGAGGAACTGGGGCAATGCTGTGCGTTCATCGCCACCTGGGCCAGTTGGCCGGGCCACGGCGGCAACGCGTACATCGCGGCTCACGCCCAGCCCTGGCTGTTCAAGGGGCTGTGGAACGCCATCCTCGGTGACGAAGTCCAGGTCCTCATGTCCGACGGTCAGGTCCTGACGTACACCATCACCGAAATCCACCCGAACGTGTCCTGTCCTGACCCGAACGCGCTGCCAATGCCCGATCCGCCGCTGGATCTGCTGTACGACGGTGGTTGCGCAGAAGGACGGACCTGGACACAGCAGACCAACCACGAGCGCCTCACCCTGCAGACATCGCAGGGGTACAACCGCAACTGGGGTGAACTGGTGATCATTGCCCTGCCACTCGGTCGCTAGCAGGCATCGGCAGAGGGCCTACAGGCTCCGACGCGAGAAGACCGCCGCGGAAACCACCCACAACGCGGCAGCCACGCCCAACGACAGGCCGGTCGACAGGAAGGCGGTCGGCAGCGGGTCGCTGACGACCGTTGCCTGGGCCAGCAGCCAGAATCCGGCGCCCGGAACACCGGTGCCGGGGCCAAGCAGCAGCGAGGCTGCCACGACCGCGGCACCGATCAGCATGAGCGCGAACCCGGTCATCAGTCCGGCCTGAAACCGCGACATCAGCACCCCCATGACCAGACCCACGCTGGCAGCGGCAACTCCGGCTGCCAGAACGGCTGCGGTCGTCGCCAGGTAGGCCGCATCATCGAGGCTGCCAATGAGCGCGGGTTCCAGCGTCATCCGAGCGACCGCCAGGGCGGACGCCGTTCCGACAAACGAGGCCGCCAACGGAACAACGAACCAGGCGGTCAGGATGGTGGGCCGGGGGACGGCGCGCACCGCCAGCCAGCCCAGCATGCCCCGTTCGCGGTCGCCGGACAGCCCGGCGGCCTCCACAACGGCAGTGAGCAGCGTGGTCACACCCAGGCCGACAGCCAGGAATTGCCAGGCCTGGCCGCGGGCGAACACGCCGCCCGACGCGGCCCCTCCTGCCACCGCCGCCATCAGCACGGGGGCCAGGATCAGGGCCAGCAGCCGGTAACTGATCCAGCCCTGTCGCGTGGCCAGACGGAGAATCATTCCACCGGACCGAGGTCGGCGGCGAGAACCTCCAAGCCCCGCAGGGACAGGGGGAGTTGGCGCGCCTCGAGTTCGGAGATCGGGGCATTGAGTACCACCCGTCCGGCGTCGAGCAGGACGAGTTGGTCAACGAGGCCTTCCTCACTTGCCGGCAACTGGCTGGCGAGCAGGATTGTTCGCCGCTGACCGCCGATCCGCAGCCGGAGCGTGCGGTCCGCTGGCTCAGCGCTGCGCAGCGGCTCATCGAGCAGGACCACTTCTGGTTCATGGAGCATCGCGGCGGCCAGCGCCGTCCGCTCGGCAACCGCTGCTCCGCTGCGCCGGAGCGGTCGATCGCGAACGGTTCCGAGGCCGTAGCGCCCCAGGGCTGCCTCGACCAGACGCTCCCGCTCGAGGGCCGCCACGTCGGCCAACTGCCCGGCGAAATCGAGTACCTCCGCAGGGGTCATCCAGACCGGAAGACCATGCTGTGGGCCCACGTACCCCAGCCGGCGCGCCCAGTCGGCAGTCCCGGTTGCCGATTCCCGCACTCCCGCCACTGACACAACCCCCGACGACGGCAGGGCGAGGCCCGCCAGGATGCGCAGGAGCAGACCTGGTGCGGCCGTCTCGGTTGACGAGAGCAAGACCCGGGCGCCGACCGGAATGACCAGGTCAATCCCGTCGAGCAGTCGATGGCCGTGCTCGGAGGCGTGGAGCCCGTGGCAGGCGATGGCGGCAGGCCCAAGAACGTCCAGCGCGGAGGATTCCCACAGCGCGTCGGGCGTCGAGGTCGGCACGGCCCGCCGACTCTAGCACGACCGTTGACGGCTTCTGGTGGCCCCGATATCATAAGCGTCCACTTATATAAATCTTCCCTGAGGCAACCCGAGGCCGTGGCGACATCCCCCCTGCCGACCAACCGAACGCTCGTCCGACTGCGCGACCTGTATCGCGCGCTGGGCGACGCATCACGCCTGCGAATTTGTGCCCTGCTGGCCGACGCAGGCTCGCTGACCGTCAGCGAACTCGTCATCCGGGTGGGCCTCTCCCAGCCGCTCATCAGCTGGCATCTGCGCATCCTTCGCCTTGCGGGCGTGATCGAGACTCGGCGGGTTGGCCGCGAGACCCATTGTCAGCTGCGACCCGCTGCGTTCGAGG
>JAHFBB010000252.1 GCA_023250255.1 Chloroflexota bacterium
ATGGCACTGACGGCATCGAGCAGGTCGAGCGCCGCCCGGACCGCGCGCTCGGCGTCGTCCTCGTGGGCAGTGGGTACACCCCACACGGCCATGACCGCGTCACCGATGAATTTCTCGATTGTCCCGCCGTAGCGACCGATGATCTCCGAAGCGGTGTCGAAGTAGCGGTTGAGCAGGTTCCGGGTCTCTTCGGGGTCGCGGTCCTCGGCCAGAGTGGTCGAACCCACCAGGTCGCCGAACAGGACCGTCACCAGCCTGCGCTCCGCGGTCGGTGTCTCGGGTTGGGGCGCTGGATTTGCGGTGGCCGTCGCCGCCGGGGCCAGCCCCGTCCCACATTCGACGCAAAACCGAGCGTCGGCCTCGTTCTGCCGTCCGCAGGTCGGGCAGCCTGCAGCCAGGTGGGTCCCGCAGGCTGCGCAGAATTTCGCGTCCGCGACATTGGCCCGCCCGCAGGTCGGGCAGTTCACCGGGCTTCCACCTCACTGCTGGCCCGCGCGCCAGACTTGGCCGCCCGACTCGCCGGCGCCGATGTGCCGCGGAAGGCGGCCCGCATCCGTTCGACGGCGCCACTGGCACCATGTTCGTCGAACCAGGCTTCGGCCTCGGCGCCCGCCGCCTCGGCCTCGGCAAAGCGGGCGCCCAGGAACAGGCCCGCGCCGAGTTGGACGATGGCCGCGTCGAAATGCTCGTCGCGACCGCGATAGGCATCCACTGCCGACGTAAACGCCAGCCATGCCTCGTCCCAGCGACCGGAGGTCGCCGCGACCAGGGCACGCACCTCGTCGCGCATGGGCTCGGTGGTCTCGAACGACGGTCGGGCGTCGAAAGCGGCCGCCGCGGCTTCCAGCGCTGGACCGTCGCCAAGCCAGGCCGAGGCCCGGATCGCGGTCTGCAGCAGAAAGCCATCGTTGCCACCGCCACTGACCGACGACACAACCTCCCGGGCAGCCGCCGGGTCGCCAATGACGAAGTAGGTCATGCCATCACTACCCGCGCCTGCGCTCAGCTGGGCCGCGGTATCGATGACCTTCAGCAGGCGGGCTGACTCGGCCAGGCTGGCCCGGGCCGCGTCCGGGTCCCCGGTCAGCGCCTGTAGCTGCGCCTCGACCGAAGCCGAGATGGCGATGTGGGTCTCGCTGGTGGCCACATCCTTGAGTTCATCGGCGTCGCGGCGCGCCCCCGCCCAGTCGCCGGTCGCGGTCAACACGCCCGCCCGGACGGCGAGGTGCTGGGCCAGCCATCCCTGAAGCCCGTATCGCCGGGCCAGCTCCACCGACTCGTCGAACAAGACGAGCAGGTCTCGTTGCGGCGAGTCCGCGAGATTGGCGAGGAGGTTGTTCCGACCGCGAAGCCCCGCGCTGATGTAGCCCTTGCGGTCGGCGAGTTCAATGGCTCCCCGGAGCAGCGCACCGGATTCTTCGACGCGACCCAAGAACACCAGCGCCGTCCCTCGGGTGATCAGGGCCTGCGTCACCAGTTGGCTGTCGTCCTCGCGCGCCGCCGCCTCGAGGGCGCGCTCGGCCAGGGAAATGGCCTCCACGGGCCGGTCGCTCATCATGTGCAGGCGCGCCAGCTGGCTGAGGATGTTGGCGGCGCCGGGCTCGTCTCCGACAAGGGATTCCGCGATCGGCTCGAGCAATTTGAGCGCCTCGGCGCCGAGGCTGCGGTTGACATACGCCTCGCCGGCGAGGCCGATCGCCCGGTTTCGGAGGGCGGTGTTATCGGCCTCGGTCGCCAGTCGCACTCCTTCGATCGCCAGGTCGACTGCCTCCGGCAAAGCCAGGAAGGTGGCCATCTCGGTAGCGGAGACAACCAGCCCGGCCCGCTCGCCAGGGTCGCGGCTGACCTCCAGTGCATCGAGCAGGTGGCGGCGGGCGACGCTCCAGGCGTGAAGCGCGATCGCCCGGTCGGCGGCCGCCCGCAGCGCAATGCGGGCCTGGGCCGCCAGGGCATCGGCCTCCGGACCCGGCGAGGTCGCACGCAGGGCCTCGAGATAGTGGGTCGCCAGGACGCCCGCCAGCTCCTCGTCGCCGAGCGCCTCGAAGTAGCGGGCGGCGGCAATGTGCTTGGTCCGCCGGTCGGCTTTCGACAGGGTCTCGTAGGCGACGTCGCGGATCACCGCCTGGACAAATCGATACTGCCCGCGCTCCGGAGAGCGGGGGTCGTCGTCCCGGATGAGCAACTCGCGCCGGACGAGACGCTCGAGACCGGACTGCAGCGACTCCTCCGAGGCTCCGGTCATGCCGGCCAGACCGGTGGCGGTGAAGCTCTGGCCAAGAACCGCACCATCGGCCAGCAGTGCGCGGTCCTCGGGCACATTGGTGTCGATCCGTGCCGCCACCAGCGCGTGCAGCGTCTCGGGGACGGCCAGGTGGTCGAGGGGGGCCGTCAGGTTGAAGCCGTCGTCGGAGGGCTGCAATTGGCCGCGGTCGATGAGCATCCGAACTGTCTCGACCGCATACAGCGGCACGCCTTCGGCTCGGGCGACAATGGCCGCGACCGCCTCGCCCGGAAGCCCCGGGACGAGGCCGCGGAGCAGTTCCTCCATGGCGCTGGCCGCCA
>JAHFBB010000223.1 GCA_023250255.1 Chloroflexota bacterium
CCGGAGTGACCACCGGCTGTGGTGGCGGCAACTTCTGTCCGAGTGCCAATGTCACCCGTGAACAGATGGCCGCGTTCATGAATCGGCTCGGGGCCCTCCAGCAGGGGAAGACCCCGGTGGTCAATGCCGACAAGGTCGACGGGGTGGACGCGATTGGCGTCGCTGCGGGTCTCGCGCCGATCCCGTCGGGCACGACCGTCATCGGCTATGAGGAGTGGGACTGGTCGACGAGTTCCGACAACCAGGACGTCACCCTGCGGATCAATCTGCCGGGCATCGCTCCGGTGGGCCTGACCATTAGTGACGTGAACTTTGCCCCCGATGCCTTGGCGACCGACGATGACGTCACCTGCACCGGCTCGCCGGGAGCGCCGACGGCTCCGGCAGGTAAGGTTTGCCTGTACCTGAATAGTTCCACGCTCATCGACGGCCTCAATGGCCTTGCCGCTCTGGGCTGGACCGATACCCGCCAATTCCGGGTCCGTTTCTTCCAGAATGCAATCGGCTCGGGATCGGACATGTACCTCGACTTCGCCTGGGCGTACACCGCTCCATAGGCTGCCCATCCCCCTAATCGTTGGGTAGGGCCCCGGCGTCAGCCGGGGCCCTTCTCGTTGGCCAATGCGGCGGGCACAATGGCCGGACGATCCCGGCCGACGCAGTGAGGAGGTCACCGAGACCCCGCTGATGGGCCGGAACTGAGGGAATCCGAATGCGCGTCCCCCGCCTGCTGGCCATCCCGGTGCTGCTCCTCACGCTGGTCGCCTTCCCGTTAGGGGTGCTCGCGTCGCATCAGTTCGGAGATGTGCCCGACAGCAATCCGTTCCATGCCGATATCGACGCGTTGGCCGACTCGGGGGTGACCACCGGCTGTGGGGGTGGCAACTTCTGTCCGAGTGCGAACGTCACCCGCGAACAGATGGCCGCGTTCATGAACCGGCTCGGCGCGCTCGCTCCGGGCAAGACCCCGGTGGTCAATGCCGACAAGGTCGATGGCATCGACAGCACCGACCTCCTGCTGGGCACGGCCACCATTCCCTCGGGGGTGACCGTCACCGGGCAAGGCCTGTGGGACTTCGCCGCGCTCGTCGATAACGAAGACGTCCAGGTCCTGGTGGAACTTCCCGCACCCGCCCCGGCGGCACTGACGGACGGCAACATCAACTTTGCTCCGTCTGCGGTCGCCAGCGATGATGACGCCACCTGTACCGGCACTGCCGCTGCCCCGACGGCACCCTCGGGCAAGGTATGCATCTATGTCGTCGGGGCCACCAACCTCGACAACGCGACCGGATATGCCGCCTTGGCGGTCCAGGATCGGTACTTCCGGGTCTCCTTCGATACCTTCGAGCCCCTGCCGCCGAGTGACATGAGGCTCGTATTCACCTGGGCATACACCGCGCCCTAACCTGCGGTACCTGCTGAGAAGAGGCTCCGGCCGCTAGGCCGGGGCCTTCTCGCTGGCTGGCGCGGCGAGCACAATGGCCGGACGATCCCGGTCTGGCGGTAGAGAGGACCCCGACGGTCATCCCGCGGAGGGCCGGAAGCTGAGGGAATCCGAATGCGCCTCCCCCGTCTGCTGGCCATCCCGCTGCTGCTCCTCACCCTGGTCGCCTTCCCGTTGGGAGCGTTGGCCTCCCACCAGTTCGGGGATGTGCCCGACAGCAACCCGTTCCATGCCGATATCGACGCCCTGGCCGACTCAGGGGTGACCACCGGCTGTGGTGGGGGCAACTTCTGTCCGAGTGCCAACGTCACCCGCGAGCAGATGGCCGCGTTCATGAACCGGCTGGGAGCCCTCGCTCCGGGCAAGACCCCGGTGGTCAATGCCGACAAGGTCGATGGCCTCGACCCGTTTGAGATCGCTGCCGGTCTCGCGCCAATCCCGCCGGGAGTGACCGTGACAGGATCGGGCCTATGGGACCACGTGGCGGTCCAGGACAATAGCGATGTTCAGTTGCTGGTCGAACTCCCGGGCCGCGCCCCAGTCAATCTGGCCAGCGGCACCGTGAACTTCGCCCCGCACGTGGCCGCCGCCGACGATGATGCCACCTGTACTGGCACACCAGGCGCACCGAGCGCGCCAGCGGGCAAGGTCTGCATCTATGTGTTCGGGTCAACATCCATCGATGGCGCCTTTGGTTTTTCGTCGCCGACAGATCTCGATCGGTACTTCCGAATCGTCTTCTACACCAACGACGCCACACCGCCGGATAACATGTACCTCCAGTACACGTGGGCCTACACCGCTCCGTAGGTCGCCCATCCCCGATCGTTCAAGCAAGGCCCCGGCGCCAGCCGGGGCCTTCTCGCTGGCCAATGCGGCGAGCAGAATGGCCGGCACGAACCCGGCCGACTCAGGAAGGGGTCAGCGAGATCCCACCGAGGACCGGAACTGAGGGAATCCGAATGCGCGTCCCCCGCCTACTGGCCATCCCGGTGCTGCTCCTCACGCTCGTCGCCTTCCCCCTGGGGGCGTTGGCCTCTCACCAGTTCGGGGATGTGCCCGATAGCAATCCGTTCCATGCCGATATCGACGCGTTGGCCGATTCGGGAGTGAC
>JAHFBB010000047.1 GCA_023250255.1 Chloroflexota bacterium
GCAATCGGGCCGCGGCCTCCTGGTCGGCGGTTGCCCGCACGCGGACCGTGTTCGGCGCCATCAGCGACTGCACCGGCGTATCGGATGGGCTCAGCAGGAGCCGATACAGGGACAACACACCCAGGAGGTGACGCTCGGCATCGACGACATAGACGTAGTTCACCGTCTCCGCGTCATCGACCAGCGCCCGGATCGCCGCGATGGCCTGCTCGCTGGTCGCCTCGGCCGTCACGGCCACGAAGGCCGGCGTCATCAGGCCACCGGCGGTATCGGGCGCATGGGAAGTCAGTTCGCGGATCTCGGCAGCATCCTCGGCGCGCATGCGGACCAGGATCTGGTCCATTTCCGGCTCCGGCAGGATTTCAAGGACGTCGGCGGCGTCGTCGGGATCCATCTCGCCGAGGAGGGCGGCCGCGTCTGTTGAGGCCAACGTCCGCATGATCCGGGCAGCCTCGGCTGGCGGAAGTTCCTCCATGAGCGCGGGCAGTTCGTCTTCGGGCAACCACTGCAGGAGGACGGCGACCTCCCGCGGATCGAGCTGCGGCACAAGGTCGGCCCATTCGGGTGCACCGATGCGCTCGGCGAGTCCACGGACGCCCTCTTCCTCGCGCTCGCGGATCATTGCCTGGACCTCTGCGAGCAATTCGCGGGTCTCAGCGACGTTCATCGGATCACCTCCTCTCGCGCGGCGCCGGACATGAACCGACCACCTCTTGCGCGGCATCTATCTGGGCTCGCGTCGGTGGTCGTCGGGCGCCGGGTGAGGAAGGATGTCCTAGACGATCAGTCGGTCACCTGGCGGCCAGCGGCGCGCGTGTTTCGGGGTCTACAGCCAGCGTCCACTGGGGCGATGGGGCCTCACTGTGTGAGTTCAATCGTGCTCGGCGTCTTCCGCGTTCGGCTGCCGTCGATGCCCGCGGATTCTAGTCCGCGACGGCCTGTTCGGGAAGACCACTCGGCTCGGGCGCTCGCCGTCGTTGCCGATGGGCGGCTGCCTTGGCCTGATTCCCACAGGTTCGCATATCGCACCACCGTCGACGCCCGGTGGGGGAGCGATCCACGAACAGTTCCCGGCAGCCGGGGTTCGCGCAGATTCGCAGTCGGTCCGGTCGATCATCCGCCAGAAACGCGGCGAAGGTCCCGGCAATCGCCGCCCGGGCCTGGTCAAGGCGATCCCCGACCCGCGCCATTCCGTATCGGTTCCCCTCCGGACCGAACTCGAGTTGGTGGTAGTGCAGGCCATGTTTCAGGATGTGGTTCAGGTCGCGAACTCGATCCGCGGTGATGACGCCGTCGTTGACCTGCTCTTCGGCGGCCGCGCGGATGACCGTTCGCAGGTGGTGGAAGCGCTCGAGGCGGTCGGCCGCCTCATCCGTTTGATGGCCCAGGCGGGCGCGCTCCATGGTGGCCACCCGGTCGCTGAGCAGGTGTTCCGCCCTGAGCCAACGGAGTGCGGACGGCATGTCCGGCAGTCGGTCCACGGTGCGCCCACGATCCCAGGACAGCGTGTTGACGAAGCGCAGAAAGAGATCTGGCTGGGGTCGGGGTTCGTGATAGGCGACAGGTCGCATCATAGGTAATAACCAGTATATGACCTTTGACAAGTTACCTAGCGTCGGTTAGCCTGCCGTAGTAACCATTCATAGACCAAATACAAGTTACGGAGGCATCGGCGGACGAATCATGGAAGCAGGAATCATTGTCGTGCTGATTGCACTCTTCGAGCTGGCGACGCTCCGCTGGGGGTTCGACAGTCGAGATCACGGAGGAAACCAATCATGAGCCGAGGGCTGACCTACATGACCCTGCTGGCTTCGATCAAGCAGAATGAATTGCTGGCCAGCGGGCAGCGTCAGCGGATCGGGATGACCCCCGTCCGCCCGGCGCGCACCCGTCGCTGGTGGGCATCATTGCCGACCCTGAGGCGAACCAGCCGCTAGTCGCACAGCGATTTCCAGCCACCTTCAGAGCCCCGGTCCGTTCAGCGGGCCGGGGCTTTTCCGTGCGTGCCTAAAATGCCGCCGATGCCGCGACCGCGTTCCGTTCCGTTCACCGCTCCCACGGCGGGCCGGCTGCCGACGAACGCTGAGCTGGCCTCGGCCTTCCGCGAGATCGCTGATCTCCTCGAGATTCTCGACGAGGTGGTCTACAAGGCGGTCGCCTACCGCCGGGTGGCCGATGGCATCGAGCGATACCCCGGAGAGGTCGCCGCGCAGGTCATCGCGGGATTTCCGCCGAAGATCCCTGGAATGGGGCCTGCCATCACCGGCCGCCTGGTCGAACTCGTGAAAACGGGGCAGGTGGACTACCTCGACACGTTGCGCGTCCAGGTCCCCGCGGGCGTGCTGGAGATGATCAGGATTCCCGGACTCGGCCCACGTACGGCCCGAGCGCTGCTCGTCGAGCTCGGGATCTCATCGGTCTCCGAGCTCAAAGTTGCCGCCGAGAACGGTGCCCTCCGGCAGGTGCGCGGGCTGTCGGCCCGCTCGGAGGAACGCATCCTGGAGGGTATTGCCCGCCTCGACCGGGTTGGTCGCCGACTGTTGATCCACGACGCCGACGCCGTCGTCGCGGGCCTCGTCTCCCGATTGGCGGAGACTCGGGGCGTGGTCCGCATCTCGGTCGCGGGCTCCCTTCGACGCCGGGCGGCCACCATTGGCGATCTCGACCTCCTGGCCGCCACGACCGATGCCGCGGCCCTGGTGACCGCCCTCGATGGACTGCCTGAGGTCGAGCGGGTCCTGTCGGCCGGGACCGACAAGACCAGCATCGTGCTGGCCGAAGGTCCCCAGGTCGATCTCATGCTCTGCCCGCCCGATGCCTGGGGCAGCCATCTCGTTCACTTCACCGGCAGCCGCGACCACAACGTCGCGCTCCGCGGTCGAGCCCTGGATCGGGGCCTTTCGTTGTCGGAGAAGGGGTTCAAGGTCGTCGAGACCGGGGCGCTGCTGCTGGCAGCCAGCGAAGAGGAGGTCTACGAGCGTCTCGGACTCGATCCAATTCCGCCCGAAATGCGCGAGGACCAGGGAGAGATTGCCGCCGCCGAAGCGCATACCCTCCCCGTTCTGATCGAACGCCGCGATCTCCGCGGCGATACCCACGTCCATTCCGACTGGACCGATGGCGTCCATAGCATCGAAGCGATGGCCCGAGCCGCGCGCAACGCTGGCCTTGAGTACATGGTCCTGACCGACCATTCGCCATCCCTGGGCATCACCCGCGGACTGGCCGTTGAACGGATGCGTGACCAGGCCGGGGAGATCGCCCGGGTGAACGACAGTCTCGCGCCGTTCCGCATCCTGCATGGCAGCGAGATGGAGATCCGAGGTGACGGCAGCCTCGACTACCCCGACGAAGTCCTGGCCGCCCTGGATGTCGTCATCGCCAGCATCCACACCGGTCGTTCCCAGTCATTGGCCCAGCTGACCGAGCGCGCACTGGCGGCCATCGAGAATCCGCACGTGGACGTCCTCGCCCATCCGACCGGTCGGATCGTGAACCAGCGCGACCCGGCCCCACTCGATTGGCCGCGCGTCTTCGAAGCTGCCTCGCGAACCGGTACCCTGCTCGAGATGAATGGAAGCCCACGTCTCGACCTGGACGACACCCTCGCCCGTCTGGCAGCGGGAATGGGCGTGAACCTGACCATTGCCTCGGACGCGCACCGGACCACTGAATTCGCCCATCTCGACTACGCGGTATCGATGGCTCGTCGAGCATGGTTGACCCGGGACCAGGTGGCCACCACCGCCACCGCGTCGGGCCTGCTCGAGCGCGTCCGGTGACCGTCCGTCGCACCGTCCATCCACTTGGAGAGACGATGATTGCGGTTCATCGCTTCGGGCCGATTGCTCTTCCGGGTTTGCTGGCGCTGGTGGCGGCCATCGGTTGGGCCGTCGGGCCGGTTGGTCAGTCGGTAGCCATCGCGCTTAACCTGTCGCTCGCAGGCTTCGCCTCGGCGCTCCTGCTCGGCCCGGCGCGACCCGGCGGCAGCTACGCTCGCTATGCCACCCTGGCGGTGGCCGCGTTGGCTGCCAGCCTTGCTGGCCGGCTCATCCCCGCCGGCCCGGCGATCATCCTGGTACCCGCGATCTGGCTGTACCTGTGGTGGGTTCTCCACGTCGAGCTGCGTGGGGTGGACGGCACCGCAGGTCAGCTCGCGCTCGACCTGACCCTGGTGCTGGCCATCTTCGGCGGTTCGGCGGGCATCCTCCGGCTGGTGGGACCGGCAGGCTGGCCGCCTCCGATGGTGCTCATCGGACTGCTGGTGGTTGTTCCTGCCTGGCGCGCATCGGAAGCGCGCGGCGCCAAGGGCGCGCGCGCCATCGGTCAGGCAATGCTGCACGTGCTGGCGGTCGTCGAGATAGGCCTGGCGCTGACGTTGCTGGACCTGCCGGCACCGGTAATGCCGGCCTTGCTGGCGCTGGCCTTCCATACCTGGAATGGGGCCGCCGATGCCCTTCTGGCCAACGGCCCGGCCCGCGGCGTGCTGCTTGAATTCGGCACTTTGGCTGTCCTGGGCGTTCTGGTCGTGCTCCTCCTGACCAGAATCTGAGCATTCCGCGCCCGAATGTGGGGGCGCGCGTTGACACTGGTGGGGGCCTCTGCTACAAACGGCGCCCACCCGCGCGGATCGGCCACCGCGCACTGCGCCTCGAATTCACGTCCTGCCCGGAGAATGCCCCCTTTCATGAGCCCTGCCGAGACCGAGGTCGCCAGCCGCCAGCGTCGTCAACTGACCGATGCGGCCATTGCCCACGCGACCCGCGGCGAATGGCGCGAGGCGGCGGAACTCAACCAGCAGATCGTGGAACTCGGGGCGGATGTCGACACCTACAACCGCCTCGGCAAGGCCCTGTCCGAGGTCGGGGACCACGCCGGCGCATTGGCGGCCTACGCATCGGCGCTCGAGCGCGACGGGACGAACCGGATCGCCGCGCGGAACGTCGAGCGTTTGCGTCTCCTGCCCGAGGCCGGCGGTGGAGCCGAAGGAGCAAAGGGCGGCAAAGCCTCCGCTGCGCATTTCATCGAAGAAATGGGCAAGACCGGCAACGCACGGATCATCAACCTCGCTTCGACGCGGGTGCTGGCACCGCTATCCCCGGGCGATGCGGTCACCCTCGCCATCCGTGGTGAAGAACTGAATGCCAAGGTTGGCCGCTCGGTCATCGGTCAGGTCGAGCCACGGATCGCCGTCCGGCTCATCAAGCTGATGCGCTCCGGCAACCGGTATGACGCCGCCCTGGCGGTCGTCCACGATGGCGAATTGCGGGTGATCATCCGCGAGATCTTCGCCCATCCGGACAACTTCGGGGTGGTCTCGTTCCCAGCCGCCAGCGGGCGGCCCGCCGGTGACGTCCGACCGTACATCAAGGGGTCGGCCGTCCGGTACGATGACGAGGACGAGGCCGGCGAGGAGTCGGATGAGGAGCCGGAGGAGGTCGAAGAGCTCGACACCACCCTTCCGGAACTCTCTGGCGAGCCGGACATGGAAGAGGAGTTGCTCGAAGAGCCCTAGGAGCCGATGACCGAGGCGGAACGGAAGAGACTCGATCACGTTGTCCTTCCGAGGCGCCTTCCGGGGCTGGCCCTGCTGGAGCGCTACTTCCCATCGCCAGCGGACAATGTGCTCGACGCCGAGTTGAGTGCGTTCGCCGATGCCGGCGATACCGTCCTCGACCCATGGGCCGGAACCGGATGGACCGCCCGACGGGCGGTCGCGCTGGGGATGCAGGCGGTAGCCGCCGATCCGAGTCCCTTCGCCCAGCTGGCCGGCCAGGCATTCCTGCTGGCGCCAGAGGTTGCGGCTCTTGATGCGGCCTTTGCCCAGCTGGCCGCGTCGCGCCGCGTGGACGTGCCCCTCCGCCAGCATGTCGAGGAGCTGTACGCCAGCCACTGTCCGAACTGTCGCCGGCCCGTGCTGGTTGATCAGTTCATCTGGCCCCGGGAGGGCAGCGGGCCCGCGCGCAAGGTCTTCCACTGCCCGGCGTGCGACCTGTCGGTCGGGGGTCCGGTCGAGCGCATCGCCGACGTGGACGAGGCGGACTACGCCAAGCTTGGCCTGGAGGCTCCCGCGCGCTCCGCGGCTCCGCCCGAGTCCGACCCGGCCGCGGACGCCGGCGAGGATCTGCCGCCAGCCCCGGTTGGCCTGACCGAAGGCGGGGTTGATCTGCCATCACTCGGCGAGCCGGGTGGCCCACCGCCACCAGCGGCCCGGACGCCGGACCCTCCGGACCGCCTGGACAGCGATGATCCCCGTTACGCCTCCACCGTACGGCCGGTTCCGCGCGAACTCACGGCCACTGCCCAGCAGGGCCTGGCCTACCAGCAGCTCGAGGACCGATTCCCGGTTCTCGACGGCCGCCAGGAGTTGGTCGGCGAGGTCCTGGGCCTGTATACCTCGCGCAACCTGTACGCCCTGCAGGCCATATCCAACAAGATCGACGCCGAGTTCCACGACCAGCCGCTGGCCGCCGTTTTCCGGCTTGCGCTTGCAGCCTGTCTGCTGCCGGGCAGCCGGCTGAACGGCTACCCGGGGCGGGTCGCATCGCTGCGGATCAGCGGCGGTCATGTTCGCCAGCCCTCCTCGCGCCACCACCGCGAGGTGAACGTGTGGAGCCTGTTCGAGGATGCCTATCGCGATGTCCGGACCGCGTTGTCGGGCCTGGGTCGCGAACGGCGCCAGGCGCGCTACGCGGCTGACCTCGAGGAACTCGGTGGGATGGGTGCAGCCAATGTCCTGTGGATCCGCTGCCGGCCGGCGGTGGTTGGCCAATACCTGCCCCCCGACTCGATTGACCTGGTCATCGGTTCGCCGCCCCCGCCGG
>JAHFBB010000048.1 GCA_023250255.1 Chloroflexota bacterium
GAGAATCATGGCGCTGATTTCCGGCGGGGTGAAGGTCTTGTCATTGCCGGTGTGGACGGCCACGCCCTCGGACTTCGAATCCTTCTCGACCTGGTACGGGACCAGGCCCTGGCTGCGCTGGACCTCGGGGTCGGCGAACCGGCGACCCATGAAGCGCTTGATGGAGAAGACCGTGTTCTCCGGGTTGGTGATGGCCTGGCGCTTGGCCACCTGGCCGACCAGCCGCTCACCGCTCTTGGCAAAGCCCACCACCGATGGCGTGATCCGACCGCCCTCGGCGTTGGTGATGACGGTGGGTTCGCCACCCTCCATGACGGCGACCACGCTGTTGGTGGTGCCCAGATCGATACCGATGATCTTTCCCATCTGATTCGTTCGTTCCTGTGCTAGTGGCTGCGGGGATTGTTCGCGACGCGGACGAGAGCCGGGCGCAGCACCCGGTCATGCAGGCGGTAACCCCGCTGCACCTCGCCGATCACCTGGTTGTCGGGGTAATCCGCGGTGTCCTCGTGGACCACCGCTTCGTGGAAATTGGGGTCAAACGGTTGACCGATGCATTCAATGGGCGTGACACCCTCCGATTCGAGGACGGCAGTCAACTTGCGCTCGACCAGGCGGACGCCATCCGCCCAGCCCTCGTGAACATCCTCGGGGACCGATTCCAGGGCGCGATTGAAGTCGTCCACCACGCTCAGCAGACGGGTCAACAGAATGGCCGTGGCGAACTGCCCGACCACCGCCTTGTCCTCTTCGGTCCGACGCTTGAAGTTCGCGAAGTCGGCCGCCGTCCGCTGCCAGTTGCGCAGGTTGTCCTCCGCCCGCTCGGTGGCGGCCGCAAGGGCGGCCTCGGCGGTCGTGGCCCGCTCGAGCAGTTCGCCGCGGCTGGGGGTGGTCAGGGCGTCCGCTCGCTCCTCCGCCCGGGTCCGCGGCTGAGTGGCGCGCTCGTTGTCAGTCATGGTGGGGATGCTGGCGATAGACCAGCTCGTTCATCAGGGTGGCGAGATAGCGGACAGTCGGGATGGCGCGCGGATAGGCCATTCGGGTGGGGCCCAGGACGCCGAGCAGGCCAAGTGCCCGGTCCGGGGCGCCGTACGGGGCGAACACCAGGCTGACCTCGTGCATGGCGTCATTCGGATTCTCGCGGCCAATGATCACGTGGACCCCCTCGCGAGAACTGATCATGGGCAGCAGCTGCTCGAGAAAATCGGTCCGCTGGAGGACCTCCAGCACTGGCCGCAGTCGGAGCCCATCCGCGAATTCGGGCTGGGCCGCAACGTTGATCAGGCCATCGGTGTACACGTCTTCGACGGTCACCTCGTCCGCTTCGCTGAGCTGGGTGACAACCGTCTCGGCGACGACCGCAGCCAGCGGGGACAGGCGGGCCAGCCGACGCTGGACGTGAGGGGCGGACAGGTTTGCCAGTTCGACGTTCAGCTCGTTGGCCACCGCGTCCAGATCGGTCTGGGCGACAGCCCCACCTTCCAGGACGCGGGCGAGTGCATGCGGATCGAGGTGACGCTGCACGACATTGCCGTCCGCCAGGACCACGACTGCCAGCAGGGCGCCGTCGGGCAGGTGCACGAGCTGCAGGTGCGCAAACCGGGCGCGCCGGGCGCGGGCCGGGGTGACCACCGCCACCGAGTGGGTAGAGGCAGCCAGGATCGAGGCGGCAAGTCGCAGCCATTCGTTGGTAGTCAACTGGACCTGGCTGAACTGGTGGCGAATCATCAGGCTCTCGGATCGGTCCATCTCCGACTCGCGCATGAGCGACTCGACGTACACCCGGTAGCCCAGGTCGGACGGCACCCGGCCGGCCGAAGTATGCGGGTGGGTCAGCAGGCCCTGGGCCTCGAGTTCGGCCATGGTGCTGCGGATGGTCGCCGAGCTGACGCCGAAGGCGAACTGGTCGAGTAGGTGCTTGGACCCGACCGGCACTGCGGTCAGCACGTAGTTTTCGACCACCGCGCGCAGAACCGCGCGCTGACGCTCGGTCAGGGCGATCGTGGCGCGGGTTAGTGTCGGCTGCGTCGTGTCTGCCATGGCTCCATCCGGCTGATTAGCACTCTCAGGGCGAGAGTGCTAATTCGTGCTGGGCGAATGGTAACAATCACCCCAACGAGTGTCAACGCGCGGCGGCGCGGGCTCGGGCGGCGGCGGCCAGGCGGTCGGCGTAGGCCAGAAACGGCGTCCGCGGGCCGTAGCAGCTAGAGAAGATCTGCCTGGCCTCGGTGGTGGTCGCCTCCCCAGCGGCAGTCTGGCCGTTCGCGATCTGGTGGACCCCCAGCGCGAGCAGCATCTCGGTGACATTAGACGTGTAATTGGAGGTGCGGGCGACATGCAGAGCCTCGATGAGCAACTCGCCCGCCTCATCGGCTCGGCCTTGCGCGTCACGCAGCATCCCCAAGGCCATCTTCGTGCTGGCCACGCTGAAGACGTCATCGGGTGCGACCGTGGCGACCCCGCGCAGCGCGTGGCGTTCGGCGCCGGACAAATCCCCCTGCTCGACCAGCACCTGCGCCAGGTGGCGGTGGGCCTCAGGGAGCCAGCCGATGTGGTCGGCGGCTTCGACCAGGTCGACGGCTTCCCGAAAGCGGGCAGACGCCATCTCCAGGTCGCCCACGACCAGGGCAAGCTCGCCGAGCCGGTGCAGGGCGTAGTAGCGGGAGGTGAAATCGTCGGACTCCTCGGCAACGACAAGCGAATCAGTCATCAGCCGAATTGCGTCGGCCCTGTCGCCTCCAGCCTCGAACAGGTAGGCGCCCTGGAGACGCCAGACCTGACTTTGCGTCAGCCGGCTCGTTTCAGCCGCCAGCTCAGCCGCTCGTGCGATATACGCCGCGGCCTGCTGCTGGCGGCCCTGGACGTCTTCGAGGCGCGAAAGCTGGAGGAGGAACCCGACCTCGCGACCCGCGCTCCCCGACCGGTGTGCCACCTCGGCGCCTCGGTCCCAGATCTCGCGGGCTTTGGCGAGGTCGCCGTCCCACCAGCCTTCCATTCCCAGGAAGTAGAGGGCATCGGCCTGGTGGACAAGATCGCCCGCAGCCTCCAGGTCGTCGGCCGCCTCGCGCAGCAAGGCAATCGCTTCGGTCTTGTCCGATTGCTCGCCTCGCCCGATCCAGACGCCATACCCGACCAGGAGCAACCCGCGCCCGTGGAGGTCCTGTCGGCCCACGGCCTCGGCGGTATCGGCAATCCTCCGGCCCATCTCGGCTGCCCGGGGCGTGTCTCCCCGACGGCTGTATCCCTCGGCCAGCAGGGTCTCGATTTCCAGCCTGGCCTCGTCGGCAGGTGGCTCGAGAGCCAGGGCGCGCTCAGCGAACGCGATCCGGCTTCGGTTATCGGCACGCGCCAAGGCCTTTTCAGCGCTTCGCCGTAGGGCCGCGACGGCCGTTCCGAGGAGATCCGGGTCGACGCCACCGTCCATCTCGCGCCGCAGCCGGGCCGCCTGCTCCAGGTGATAGGCCTCGATCTCGATGAACTCGTCGCGCCGGTCCCCGGCCCAGCCGACGAGCCACTCGACCGTCCGCAGGTGGAGGTCGGCCCGACGGGTCTTGGGCAGGGTGGCGTAGGCCACGTCGCGGATGACGATGTGCTTGAAGCGGTACGACGGATCGGCCGCGGGCTCCTCGCTGACGATGTCCCGCAGGACGGCCTGCTCGAGATGCCGCTCCACCGGCTCGTCCACCAGGGTGGCCACCGCCGACCGCTGGAAGGTCCGACCAATGACCGATGCGCCCTGGATCACGGTTCGTTCGGACCGGGGCAGGGCGTCCAGCCGCGCTCGGACCAGGGCCTCGATGGTGTCGGGCACCTCGACGTCGGTGATCGAGGCCGCCGCCAGCCAACGACCGTCCTGCTCGACCACCGCGCCGCGCTCGATGAGCATCCGGACCGTCTCCTCGACAAACAGCGGGTTCCCCTCTGCCCGGTCGAGGACCTGCTCGCGCAGGGCGGGCGGGAGGCCCTCGACGTGGAGGAGCGCCTGGACCATGGAGGCGGCCTCCTCCCGACTCAGCGGCTCGAGCTGGAGGCGGGAGGATTCCATCCGGCCGGATCCCCACGATGGCCGCGAGTCCAGCAGGTCGGGCCGCGCCAGGCAGACGATCAGGATCGGGAATTCGCGCGTCCAGGTGGCGACGTATTCCAGCAGGTCGAGCAGGGGCGGCTCGGCCCAGTGGATGTCCTCGACGACCAGCAACATCGGCTGGCTGGCGGCGACACTCTCCAACAGGCGACGGACCGCGAAGCCAATCTCCCGGTCGAGTGCCTCGCCGCTCACCGGGGCTTCGGAGGTCAGGCCAATGGCAAACGCCAGCCGCTCAGCGGTCTCCGCGTCGGGGGCGATGGCCCGCAGTCGGGCAAGGGCATCGGTCTGGGACAGGTCCGCATCGATCCCGGCGAGGTCGCGGACGATCTCGCCAATCGGCCAGTAGGTGATGCCCTCGCCGTAGGGCAGGCAGCGACCGCGCACGGCCCGCCAACCGTCCGCCACCAGTTCGCCGCTGAGTTCGCGGATCAGGCGGCTCTTGCCGACCCCAGGCAGGCCAAGGACGGTGAACAGGATGGCCTTCGACTCGCTCGCGGCCCGGCGGGCGGCGTCGCGCAGCAGGGCGACCTCCTCGTCGCGCCCAGTGAGCGGGGCCTCGTGGCCCTCGATCCCCCGCGCGTTGCCGACCTCGGCCACCGGCCGGATGGCGCGCCAGGTCGCGATGGGCTCGGCCTTGCCGTGGACCGATTGGTCGCCGGCTGACTCGTAGGCGATGGCCCGACTGGTGGCGGCGTGGACGGTCGCGCCGACCATGATCTCGCCCGGGGCCGCGTGCTGCTCGAGCCGAGCTGCCAGGTTGAGGGCGTCGCCGGTGGCCATGGTTGCGCCGCCGAACGGATCCCCCACCACGACTTCGCCGGCCTCGATCCCGATCCGCACCGCCAGCGCGATCTGGTGTCGCTCCGCGGCCTCCGGCGCCAGCTCGGCCAGCGCCTCGCGAATGGCGAAGGCCGCCCGGACCGCCCGTTCGGGGTCATCCTCGTGGGCCTGCTGGAGGCCAAACAGGGCCATCACTGCGTCGCCGGAGAACTTCTCGACGCTGCCACCGTGCCGGCGGATCTCCTCGGTTGCCCGCTCGAAGAACCCACCGACCACGCCCCGTACGACCTCGGGGTCCAACCGGTCCGACAGCGAGGTCGAAGCGACCAGGTCGGCGAACAGGGCTGTCACATGGCGCCGTTCCTCGACCCCGACCCGATCCCCGAGGGCATGGCCGCAGCCCTGGCAGAAGCGGGCATCATCCGCGTTGGGTCGCGAACAGTTCGGACAGGCGATCATCGGCCGTCCGAGTGTAGGCCCATCCCGCTAGGGGGCGAACAGCACCAGTGCGTCGTTGGCAAGCAGACGGCCGCGCTCGGTCAGGCGCACTACCTCGGGGGTGATTTCCAGGAGCCCGCCGTCCAGCCCCGTGGCCGTGGCCGAGCGGTAGCGCTCGACCAGATCTTCCCCGAACTCGGCGAAAAAGATGGAGCGTTCCAGGCCGTCCACCCGCCGCAGGCCCAGGGCAATTGCCTCGAAGGCGCGGGTTGGTTCGTCCAATTCCTCGTCGCCCGCCACCGGACGGGCGTCCGCCTCGACCGCGGCCAGGTACGCGTCGAGATCGCGCTCGTTCCACCAGCGCCGCGCGGCACCGTCGTACGAGTGCGCGCCGGCGCCGAGACCGGTATACGGGCGGCGTGCCCAATAGGCACTGTTGTGCTGCGACTCGCGACCCGGGCGCGCCCACGAAGACAACTCGTAATGGTGGTAGCCGGCGGCCAAGAGCATGTCTTCGGCCAGGGCGTACTGGTCGGCGGCGAGATCATCGTCCTGCTGAACGACCTGCCGATGCCGCCAGCGCAGCGCCCCGGGTCGGGGCGGTGCCGCCCACTCGTCGGGCACCAGTGCGAGCGACAGCCCATACAGCGAAAGATGGTCGGGCGATAGGTCAATGGCCGCCTGCAGCCCGCTTCGCCAATCGGCCAATGACTGGCCGGGGATGCCGTAGATCAGGTCGATGCTGACGTTGTCGAAACCGGCCGCCCGGGCAGCGGCGTATGCAGCCAACCCCTCGGCCGCGGTCTGCCCACGGGCCAGGGCGCGCAACTCCGGATCGCGCAACGACTGGATCCCCAGCGAGAGCCGGTTCACGCCCGCCGCGCGCAGCCCCGCCCAGTCCGGGGTCTCGCGGGAACTCGGATTGGCCTCGAGGGTGACCTCGGCGGGCGTCGCGTCCCATCGGTCCACCGCGCTCTGCACGAGTCGCGCCACCGCCGCCGTGGGCAGCAGGGACGGCGTTCCCCCGCCGAAATAGATGGTCTGCAGCGACCCTGGCGCCGGCGCGGCGCTCAGCTCACGGGCAAGGGCCTCGGTGTAGCGCGGGATATCGGTCTGTCGTCCGCCAACGGTGACGAAATCGCAGTAGGCGCAGACCAGCCGGCAGAACGGAACGTGGAGGTAGAGGTGGTGGCTGTCCACCGCCGGGTTCAGACCAGGCGTTGGCGCAGCCGAGCTCCGGCGAAGGCGAACACGCCCATCGAAACCGCGAAGTGGCCAACCATGGCCGGAATGACCGAGCCCGTCTCAACGGTCACCAGGCCACAGGCGTAGCCCAGGATGGCGGAGCCGATGAGGAAGTACCAATCGTGGTCCTTCCACGAACGGCGATGGGCAGCGGCGAATATCACCGCCTGCGCCGCAATCGCAATACCGATGGGCAACCCCGAGAAGACCATCAATCCCAGGATCAGCGAGCGGAATTGGAGCTCCTCGGACACCGCATTGAGGGCCGCC
>JAHFBB010000049.1 GCA_023250255.1 Chloroflexota bacterium
GAGGCCCTGGCGGACCACCTCGTGGTCATCGACCACCACCAACCGCAGCGGCCGCAGGGGGGCAGCGGTTTCGGTCATGGTCGCGCCGCCGAGTCGGTGGAGGTCACGGGCACGCGGACGATGATACGGGTCCCGGCGCCAAGGGCGGACTCGATCGCAAGTTTGCCGCCCAGACCCACGGCCCGGCGCTGCATGTTCGCCAAACCGTGGTGATCGGGTGCCGCGCGCCGGACGAGGAACCCGGCGCCATCGTCGGAGACGGCGATCTCGAGGGTGCGTTTCGACTGCCGGACAGCGACCCGGGCGGAGCGGGCGCCGGAATGGCGGACCACGTTCGACAGGGCCTCGCGGACGATGGCCAGCACCTCGGCCCGGCGGGGCTCGGGCAGCTCCACCGCGTCGGCGACCACCACGATTTCGAGGCCACTGGCCACGGCGATCTCGTCCGCCAGGTCCTCGACGGCGACACCGAGGTCGCCGGGACCGGCAAAGCCGGTGCTGAGTCCGTAGATGAAATCGCGAATGTCGCCAATGGCGGCCTGGATGGCGTCGATCGCCCGGTCCACGCGCGCCGCTGCCTCGTCCGGCGCCTCGGCCAGCAGGTCGGGCACGTCCTCGAGCTGGAGGGTCACTCCGTACAGGCGCTGGATGACCCCGTCGTGCAGATCTCGGCCGATCCGATCGCGTTCCTCGACGACCGCCAACCGGGCCTCGCGGTCATGGAGTCGGGCCGTCTCGATGGCCAGACCGGCGTGGAGCGCGAACTGCTCCACCAGTCGCTGGTCATCCGGGTTGAAGCCAGCAGCGGCGCTGCGCTTGTTGGCGAGGTACAGGTTGCCCACCGAGGAGCCCCGGACGCGGATGGGTACGCCGAGGAAGGTATGAATGGGCGGATGGTGAGGTGGAACGCCCGCCGACCTGGGGTCGGTCTCGACATCGGCCAGGCGGAACGTCGTGCCCTCGCGGATGATCAATCCCAGCAGACCGTGGCCTTCGGGCAGGCCACCGATCCGTGCGCGGCGAGCCGCACTCATGCCACTGGTGATGAACTGGACGAGCCTGCCGTCGGTGCCGGCAATACCCAGGGCCGCGTAGCGTGCACCGGCAAGCTCGCGCACCCGATCCACGATGACCTGCAGCACCCGCTCGAGATCGAGGACCCCGGCGATGCCGCGGACGGCCGCATCGAGCGCGGCGAGGTGACTCTC
Source organism: Chloroflexota bacterium (assembly GCA_023250255.1). Lineage (GTDB taxonomy): Bacteria > Chloroflexota > Limnocylindria > QHBO01 > QHBO01 > JAHFBB01. Next base: position 1,209 of record JAHFBB010000049.1, read on the forward strand.
CGCGCGGCGAGCGCGCGATTCCCAGGCGGCATCGGGTTCGGGCATCGGTCTATCAAGAGTAGCCGCGGGGAGCCCGATGTCCCGGACGAACCCTGCCGTTTGGCACATCCGCTATCGCTGACCGAAACCTACGATCGGAGGCGATTTCGCTCACATTCGCACCGAGGAAGCAGACCGAAATGGGCCGATTGTTCGTGTACGGGGCGGCGGTGGTCAGCGTCGTCCTGCTGTCGCTGATTTACATCATCGTGTCCGCCGGCGACCAGGGAAATCCTCTGCCAACGCCGTCCGCCAGCGGGTCCGCAGACGCCTCGGCGCCCGCGCCAACGCCCGGCGAACCAGTGGGCACGATTGACATCGAGGCTTTCGACACGCCGAGCCTCGGGTTCACCCCCGACTCGTTCGACGTGGACGAAGCGGGCTGGTACACGGTCAACCTCACGAACACCGGTTCCGTACCCCATGACGTCACGTTTGCCGATGGAACCACGGTGGCCGCGGAGAGTGGCACCAACGCGACCGGGCTGGTCTACGTTCCCGTCACCGGCATGACGTTCATCTGTTCCGTCCCCGGTCATGCGGACGCCGGCATGACCGGCGAGGTCACCGTCGCCGGTGGCGACAGCCACGGCGGGCCTGGCCCGAGCACCGATGTCGTCGCCGACCCCAATGCCCCCGACTACGAGGTCTATCCGCCGGAGGCGCCTGCGCTGATGAGCGGCAGTGTTCACGACATCACCTTCACGATCGAGGAGAAGCTGATGACCGTGGCCAACGGTGACGACGGCGGGTTCGTACAGGCAGTGTGGACCTTCAACGGGACGGTCCCCGGGCCGGTGCTGCGGGTGAAGGTGGGCGACACCATCAATCTCCACCTGGTGAACCCCGCAACGAACACCTTGGCTCATTCGATCGACTTCCACGCGTCGCAGGTCGCCTGGAATGACGAGATGACCAGCATCGACCCGGGTCAAGAGAAGGTCTACACCTGGGTCGCGGAGTACGCCGGGGTATGGATGTACCACTGCGGCACCTCACCGGCGCTGCACCACATCGCCAACGGGATGTACGGCATGGTCATTGTCGAGCCGGCCGAGGGATTGCCACCGGTGGACAAGGAATTTGCCATGGTCCAGAGCGAGTGGTACCTGGGACCGCAAGGCGAGCCGGCCAGCCTGAGCAAGGCGGCGGTCGGCAACCCGGCGCCCGATTTCGTCGTGTGGAACGGTGTCGCCAACCAGTACCTGGCCAACCCGATCCAGGTGGACACCGGCGACCGGGTGCGGGTGTTCGTCCTGAATGCCGGGCCGAGCATCGACAGCTCATTCCACGTCGTGGGTACGATCTTCAGCTCGGTGATCAAGGAGGGCGTGTTCCTCAGCGTCAACAATGACGGCAACTGGGGATCGCAGGCCGTGGACCTGTCGCCTGCGCAGGGCGCGATCATCGAGTTCGTGATGCCCGAGGACGGGAAGTACCCGATGGTGACCCACGCGTTCAACTTCGTGGGGAGAGGAGCGCTGGGCCTGTTCCAGGCCGGCGACGGGGATCCGCTGAACTGACCGATGGGCCGGCGGCCGCAACGCGACCGCCGGCCCGAAGCCCGGCCGGCCCGTCCGCTACCATCGGGCCATGCTTCGTTTCTTCGCCTATCTCGGCGCGGTCGGGATCGTTGTCCTGCTGTCGCTCGGTTACGCCATCGTCACCGATGATCTGAATCCGCTGCCCAACCCGAGCGGGGAGGCAAGTCCATCAGGCGAACCACCGGTGGACGGTTCGGTCGAACCAACGCCAACTCAGACGGCAGCGGCAACTCCGGGCGACATCGTGGGCACCATCACCCTGCACGCCCACGAGACGCCGAGCTTCGGCTTCGAGCCGAGCGAGGTCACCGTTGACAGCGCCGGCTGGTACGAGGTGACCTTCATCAACGACGGATCCGCGCATCACGACGTGACCTTCGACGACGGAACGAACATCCCGGCCAATGGCGGGGAAACGGTCAGCGGGACGGTCTACGTGCCCGCCGAAGGCATCGGCTTCATCTGTTCGGTACCGGGCCACGCCGATCTGGGGATGACCGGAACCGTCACCGTCATCGTGCGCTGAACCGGGTCAGTTCGCCTCGGGGAAGGTGACCTCTACCAGGGGACTGTGGGCAAGGAAGGTCTCCAGTCGGTCGGACGCGTTCCAGTTGCGGGTGACGGCCTCTATCACTCGCCGTCGCTCGACCGGCTCGGTGATCGCCCGGGCGTGTGCGGGCAGATCAGCCTGCACGGGTCCCTTCAAATGGAAGGTGAACGCGGAATTCGCCAGCAGGTTGGCGTACCAGCTCCGCGGCCCGGGCATGCCGCTGAGGATCACCTGGCCGTCAATGTTGTGAAAGACGGTTTCGATCCGCCGTGGCAGGCCGGTCCTGCGGCCGGTGGTGGTGATGTCGATGGTCTGACCGTGGCGAAGCGCTTGATCGATTCTTCCCTGGTCGGTGGGCATGGTGCTTTGCATTTCATAGCGAAGCCTACTCGATTTTGGCACGCGCCAACAAACGAGGACCCCGGCGGGGGCTGGTGCCGGCCGGCTACCGCGGCTGGACCTGGCGACAGCGCCGATCCACGCCGGCTCCAGGGCAAAGAAATGCCCCGGAGGGACCTGCGCCACCCCTTTGATGCGATCTCGAGGCGCGCCCGGCTCCTCCGGGACACCCAGAGAATACGGCCAGGTCAGCGCGTTCGCCAACCCCAGTTATCCACGAAATTCGCACCCGGTTGAACCGTTGTCCACGAGCGTTCCACAGTGACTATTCGCTGCATTCCGGTCAGCGCACGAGGAAGGGCAGCAGGTAGTGCTCGGACAGCCCGGCCCAGTTGAGGGCCATCGCGGTCACCACCACCGTCCCGAATGCCCCGACCACGAGCCAATCCATCCACTCGAAATGAAGGGCTCGGTACCAGACCCGGCGTCCCGTGCCGAAGGCGCGGAGGTCCATGGCATCAATCGTGTCCTCCGCGCCGGCCAATGAACCGACCGTCATCGGCACGAAGACGGGCGCCATCCGACGGATTCGGGTGATCGGACCACCTCGCCGGGCGGTCGGGTCGTAGCCGCGCACCCGTTGGGCATCGACGGTGTCGCTGAATTCGTCGCTGATCGTTGGGATGAAGCGCACGGTCAGGTCGACCATCACCGCCAGTCGGTCTGGCAGGCCCAGGCGCCGCAGCGCGACGCCGAAATCGCCCGGGGCCATGGCGAACGCTATCGGGAATCCCACCAATGCCAGCGCAATCACCCTGACGAAGCGGGTGGCAGCGACGCTGATTGCCTCGGCGGTGATGTCCCACCCGAACGGGGGAATGGTCCACAGGACGTGCGGTTCGCTCTCGGCGAAGACGCCAACCCGTCCCCCGGCAATGAGCCCGTTGAGCAACGAATAGAAGCCGATGACCGCGAGCAGGTACAGCCACTGAGCTCGGACCGAATGCCAGGGGATCCGCGCCAGGGAGTAGTAGCCGTAGGCCAGCACGACGACCACCAGCAGCTGGCGAATGTCGCTCAGTTGGCTGGAGGCGACCACCAGCAGCAGCGGCGCCAGGATAAGGACGCGGGGATCCCGGCCCGAGAGCCAGGATCCCCGTCCCAGGTAGCGGAAGGCGGCCCGCATGGTTCAGCGAGCCGCGTGGCCGGTCAGCGGCCGAGCTGATCCCGCAGTGGTTCCCACGCCAATACGAGGATGGGAGTGACCACCGCGGCCGCGATCGAGTTCACGATGACCACCGGGATGTAGTTCAGGGTCAACATCACATCGAAGGTAGACTCGGGCAGGATCGCCATCTCGACGAAGATGAACAGGAAGCCAACAACCGTCGCCACCACGCCAGCAACAGCGGCGGTGACCGCCTTGCTGCCGGCGCTGGTCATCCGACTGGCCATCCACAGCGGGAACAGGCCGGCCACGAATCCGGCCAATCCGTTGGCAACGCTCCACCACCAATAGCCGAACCCGTCCTGATAGGCGAGTTGGTCCCCGACGGTGTTGCCGACGAATCCGGTCAGGAAGCCGGCAATCGGTCCGAAGGTGAATCCGACGAAGGTCACCACGCCGTATTGCGGACGGATGCTGACCTCCTGGCTCCAGGGAACCTGGATGCCGAACGACAGGTAGTTGAGAACCGCATAGATGGCCGCGCCGATGGCGGCATAGACGATGGTCCGGGTGGTGATAGACCACGGACTCGGTGCTGCCTGGGTCATGGTTGTCATCTGGAAACCAACCTCCCTCCGGTCCCGGCTAGCCCGCCGGGCCGATGCCCCCGCTATTCCCCCGTCCTGCGGCAGCCACCCGGGCTGCCAAGATCTCGGCGCTCTCGAATCGGCCATCGGGCGATGGCCAGCGCCGGTTCGCCTCCATGAGCGACGTGAAGCGCAGATTGCACGCTGTCCATCGGTCGCGATCGGCAATTACCGCCAACGGCGCGCCATCGGCCACCAGTCGGCCGTCGCGCAGGAGCAGGATCCGATCCGCGTGGGCGAGCGCCAGGTCTGCGTCATGGGTGACGAAATAGACGCTTTCCAGTCCGGCGATCCGCTCAACCTCCGACATGAATGACGCTGCCGACCGATAGTCCTGCCCAGCCGACGGTTCGTCAAGGATCAACGTGCGCGGCTCGATCGCCAGGGCGACCGCAATCGCCAGCCGTTTCTGCTGGCCAAACGACAGGGTGAGCGGCGCCCGCGCCTCGATTTCTGGCTCGCTGGTCAGCCCCACCTCGGCCAAGGACTGACGGACCAGGCCGTCGAACCGGTCGGCCGGACGACCGAGGTTGCGTGGCCCGAACAGGAGCTCCTCGCGAACCGTCGGCGCGAACAGCATCTGCGAGGGGTTCTGGAAGACATAGCCGAACGTCCCGATGAGTTCGGCGACCGAACGCTCGGCAATGTCGGCTCCGTCAACCAGCACCGAGCCCGAGATGGGTCGAATGAGACCGATGCCCGTCTTGAACAAGGTCGTCTTGCCCGAACCGTTCGGCCCGAGCACCGCAACCCGTTCTCCCCGTCCCACGCGCGCCGACACCTCGTGGAGGACGGGCACGCCTTCGTAGCCGGCAGTTACCCCCCGCCACTCGAGCCGCGGCGTGCGCCAGTCGCTGATCCCCTGGCGTTCAGGTCCGGGGCGGGTGGTAACCGGGCGGGCCCGATCGAGCCAGATGGAGAACGGCACCTTGACGTGGCGCGGATCGACCTGGGTCAGGAACTCCTCCACCGGCCCGAGGAAGCGGGTGGCGCCGTCATCGAGGTACAGCACCCGGTCGGGTTTGGCGTCGAGCGCGTCCTCGATCCGGTGTTCTACCAGCACGACCGCGGTACCTGAAGCCGCCAGGCTGGCGACCAGGGTGAGCAATCGGTGGGCATTGGCCGGATCAAGGTTGGCCAGTGGCTCGTCGAGGACGAGCAATTTCGGTTCGAGGACGAGCGCCCCGGCGATGGCCAGCGACTGGGCCTCGCCGCCGGAGAGCTGATCGGTCGTCCGCGCCAGCAGTGGTTCGATGCCGGCAGCTGCGGCCACCCGCATGAGCCGCCGGCCGATCTCGTCGCG
>JAHFBB010000224.1 GCA_023250255.1 Chloroflexota bacterium
AGACATCCCAGATATTGTCAGGTCCCTGCGCAAAGAAGCCGGGGTCCCATGGACGCCAGTTGTCGCAGTCACTGATGTCCGACGGGCCTGTCAGGGAGAAGAAGCGGCCGCTGTACCCACCCAGCTCGACGTTGGTCGGCTCGGTGACATCCAGTTCCGGGTGTGCGGTGACCGCGCCCACAAAGTCGTCGACGGTGGGCCCGACCGGAATGTCCGGAAACACATGGCTTTCCTGCAGGCACGGGTTCGAATTGAGACCCGTATGGAAGTTCGTCCAGCCGAGGACAACCCCCGCCTCCGCGTTTGAGGGATAGATCAAATGGAAGTCGACCAGGGCTTCCCATCCGGCTGGCACGGTCACCTCGATTTCCAGGGCCGAGGGTGGCGTGGCCCCGGACGGACACAGGGGCGGCGGGCCCGGCTCGTCGCAGTTCGGGCTCTGCAGTACGTAGATGTACCGGCCAGGCGTGACGGGGCCGTCCGTCAGCACCGGCAGACCCAAGGGAGAAACCGGCGCGTTCGAAACTGACGGAGCCGACGGGGAGGTTCCGCCGGGTCCGGCGCACGCGGCCAGCAGCAAGGCGAACGCCGGGATCAGGCCCGCGAGCGGTCGGTGGTTCACGGTTCGCCTCCTCAAGAAACCCGCGCCTCGAAGGCCTCGACACTCCCGGCCGCGCCTTGCATCTCGTGCAGCTCAGTGGCGGTCGCCGCATCCACGGCGGCCGAACTCGCCTGGGCCGGGCTGACGGTGAGAGGTTGCACGCTCGTCACATCCTATTGACGGAACGGCCGCCGAAAGTGCCTAGTCCTCCGGCTCCCGGCGCGGCCGGATCCTCGCGGATGCCCCGCGCTCAGCGAGATCGACATCGCCGATGGCCCCAACGAGGGTGTCCGTCACGTCCACACCATATAGACGACGCGGCAGGCGGTGCGGTTGGGTCGCGTGTGCCCAAGACGGATCGTTGAACTGGGCCCTCACATCGCCTCAACGGCTGCGAGTGGCTCGTCCGAGGCGTCGTTGCCCAAGCAGCGCCGGGGCGTTCATCGACCCGCCCGCCCGTTGGGGGCAGTCGGTTTCCAGGGCCCCTCAATGACCGTCGCCTCCGTGTCGCCGGGCCAGGGCGGCATGCTGATGCACAGAAACTGGAGGGGGTCGACACCCGTGCAGCGGTACTGGAATGCGGTTCCGACCGGAATGTCGATCGAGACGCCTCTCTCCAGAACGGTCGTCTCCTCACCAGTGCCGTCTCGTCGCCATATCTGGCCCTCGCCGGAAAGAATGTGCCAGAACTCGCTCACCGTGGCGTGGACGGTCGCCCGATTCACCTGACCTGGTGGGACGGTGGAGTGGATCATGCTGCCGGTCTGGCCTTCGATCAGGTAGCGGATCTCTGCCCCTGCGGGGGAACGGGCATCCGGGGTGGAGGGGAACAGGCGGGTCTGCATGGGCAACCTCCGTGTCCTTCAGTTTGGTAACCGCTACTTCTTCTTCCTCGCTGCCCGCAGCCGCGCCAGTCGGTCCCCGATCTGGGTTTCCATGCCCTGGTCGCTCGGCTCGTAGAAGACCCGACCGGCAAGCGCATCGGGGAGGTACTGCTGGTCGACATCGGCTCCGTCGTAGTCGTGGGGATACAGGTATCCCTTGCCCCAGCCGTATTCCTTGCTGAGCCGCCGATGGGCCGAGGGGCGGAGATGCAGGGGGACGGGCAGGCGACCGTGCTCCTCGACCTCGGCCAGCGCCGCGAAGTAGGCCGCCCCGGCGCGGTTCGACTTCGGCGCCGATGCGACATACGCCGCAGCCTGGGCGAGCGCGTACTGCGCCTCCGGCAGGCCGATCATCTCGACCGCCTGCATGGCCGCAACCGCAATCTGGAGCGCGCGGGGGTCGGCGTTGCCCACGTCCTCGCTGGCCGCGATCACGATCCGTCGGGCAATGAAGGTGGGGTCCTCCCCCGCCGCCACCATGGTGGCGCACCAGTACAGCGCGGCGTCGGGATCATTGCCGCGCATGCTCTTGATGAACGCCGAGGCGGCTTCGTAATGCTCATCCCCAACCCGGTCGTAGGCCAGAAGCCGCTGCTGGGCCGCCTCTCCGATTCCCTCTGGGGTGATTGACGCCGTGTCGGGGAGTACGGCTGCGGCGGCCTCGAGGATATTCAGCGCCTGACGGGCGTCCCCTCCGGCCAACTCGACGAGGGTGGCGCGGGCGTCATCCGGCAGCCGCACCCGTCCGGCCAGGCCATCTGCCCGACTCAGCGCCCGGGTCACGATCTCGCCGAGATCATCGATATCCAACGGGTCGAGGCGATACACCCGCAGCCGCGACAGCAGTGGCGAGTTGATCTCGTAGTAGGGGTTCTCGGTGGTGGCTCCAATCAGGCTGATCGTTCCATCCTCGATCTGCGGGAGCAGCGCATCCTGCTGGCCCTTGTTGAACCGATGGATCTCGTCGATGAACACCACCGTCATCACGCCGCCTGATTGCGCGGCCTTCGCTTCCGCGAACAACTTGCGCAGATCGGCCACCCCGCT
>JAHFBB010000225.1 GCA_023250255.1 Chloroflexota bacterium
AGGTGGTAATCCTCGTTGTAATAGCCAAACCGATTGAGCCCGACGTAGCCCTTGGCAAATGCCTGCTCATAGGTATCGGTCAGCAGGTAATACTCGAATTCGGAGCCGGCCTTGACGGTAAATCCCATGCCGGCGGCCTTCTCGACCACGCGCTTGAGCATGGTCCGCGGCGAGATGGCGATCTCGTGGCCGTGGTGATCCACGGTGTCCGACAGGACCAGGGCGGTCTTGTCGTGCCAGGGCAGGACCCGCAGGGTGTCCCACAGCGGATCCGCGATCCAGTCGCCATAGCCGGTTTCCCAGTTCATCAACTGGAATCCGTCGGGCGTGTTCATCTCCATATCGGTACCGAGCAGGTACGTACAGAAGTGGGCACCGTGGTCAATGGCCCCGTTCAGGAAGGCCTGCCCTTGCACCCGCTTGCCCATGAGGCGGCCCTGCATGTCGGTCAGGGCCACGATCAGGGTGTCGATCTCCCCGTCGCGGATCATCCCCTCGAGTTCCGTGCGTCGGGGGTGGCTCGCTGCCTTCTCGCTCACCGTCGTCTACCTCCTGCGGGAATGCTGGCCGGCCGGAATGTCCGGCCGGCCAGCACCAGATGTTCCGAGTGACTCGTCAGGCGCTGGCGCCTCCCAGCTCCTCGGCTGCGTGTTCGAACTCCTGCTCGATCTCGGTCAGTTGCGCTTCCTGCCCCATGGACCGCGGGCCCTGGAAGCGGCGACGTGCCCAGCCGTAGTAATAGAGCACCAGGAAGATCACCACGACCACCATGAACGGCCAACTGATGTTGCCCGAGGTGGGCCACGAAAACAGCACCAGCAGGACGGCGGTCCACAACAGGGCCACGATGGCGATGGGCTTGGACCAGCGACCCAGGGTCCAGACCTGCTCAGTGCGCCACGCCGAGGTGGTCGCCCCGAGGTAGATGACGATCCCGTAAGCCGCGTACAGGAAGATCGTGCTTACCGCAGTCACGATGACAATCGCGGTGCCACCACCGACGTAACCCGCCGCCAGGGTGAACACCCAGGCAACGACCACGATGGCCGTCAGCGAGTTGGCCGGGGTGCGGTAGCGGTGCGAGACCTTCTTCATCCAGCCGGCGCCGGGCAGGCCGTCGTCTCGGCTGAATGCGTAGAGCATTCGTCCGGCACTTGCCACCGACGACAGGCCACAGAACGACATCGCGATGGCGATGCCGGCCGCCAGGATGGAACCGACCTGGCCGAGGTTGTAGACCAGGATGTCGATGACCGCCACCCCGCCGCCGAAGTAGTACTGACTGTAGGTGGCCGGGTCGTCGAGGCTGGCGGGGAACAACTTGGACATGTCCGGCAGATGGGTAGTCAGGGCCAGCAGGAAGATGTAGCCGACGACCGCCGACACCGCGACCGACAGGAACACGCCCCAGGCGCTGGCCATTCGCGCACCCACGGTTTCCTCGGCAACATGCGCCGAGGCGTCGTACCCGGTATACGTCCAGTTCGCCTGGAGTAGCGAGAAGAAGAACGCGAGGGCAACCGGATAGGTGATCGCCGGCCCGTAGTTCAGGCTGATCCCCAGGAAGGTGTTATCCCAGACACCCACGGTGTCCAGCGGCTTGACGTCGAACAGGCCAAGTCCGGAGGCATTCTCCTTGCCGATAGCGAAGACCAGGATGACCACCGCCGCGACGATGGCGATGTGCCACCAGACGCTCACCTGGTTCAGGACTGCGACCAGGTTGATGCCGGCGATGTTCAGTCCGAGCTCGAGTCCCATGAGGACGCCCATCGTCAACAGCTGACCGGTGAGCACGGCCGTGTCCCCGAGGCCAAAGATCACGGTCGTGTTGTCGTAGACGATGCCGAAGTTCGCCAGCAGCGGGGTGATGATCGTTGCGTTCAGGAACGCGGCTGCAGCGAAGTTGATGCCGGCCACGATGGCGAACTGGCCAATGAGGTTGAACCAGGCCGTCCACCAGCCCCAGTTCTTGTTCTTCATCCGGCTCGCCCAGTAATACAGACCACCGGCCGTGGGGTAGGCCGACGCAATCTCGGCCATGGCGGCTGCAATGCATAGCACGAAGACGGTCACCAGCGGCCACCCCAGCGAGTTGGCCGCGGGACCTCCCCAGGCCATGCCGTAGTCGAACAGGATGACCGCGCCGGTCAGGATCGAGATGATCGAGAAACTGATGGCGAAATTGCTGAATCCACCCATGGAGCGGAACAACTCCTGGGCGTAGCCAAGGCGATGGAGGTCCTGGACGTCCTTCTGGATGACCTCTTCGCGGGAGGGCTGCTGGGTCATGGATACCTCACTCATGCTTTGGGTCGCGAACACTTGAGGTTCCGCTTGGGCGCGGCGGTCGGCGAGAGACGGCCGGATCGCGGGCGCGGACATAAGCATGCAGGGGACGCGTCGTCGCTCTTGCGCTCCTCCTTTCGCGCCACCGGCGGGATGGCGCGAGGGCGCGATCCCGGCGGATGGGCAGCAGTGCCGGGCTGACTATAGACCTGCGGCATTTGGTGCCGAAGGCTCGCGTAG
>JAHFBB010000050.1 GCA_023250255.1 Chloroflexota bacterium
ACCCTGGAGGAAAGGCTGGCGGACTGGAGGCCGGAGGGGCTCGACGACGTGGAAGGCCAGGTTGCCTGGCTCAACGCCCTGATCGCGCTCGACCGCCGGCCGGAGATCGAGTTGGACGCACCGGCGCTCGTGCTTCCCGGGACATACCTCGAACCATTCGCCCTGCGCGCTCTGGCCTATGCCCGCCGGGACGCCGAACTGTGGCAGAGGTCCATCGCCGAGTTCGAAGCCATGGATCTCGACTGGTTCGCCGCTGAGACCCGAAAGATGGCCGACGCCAGCGCACGCTAGGCCGGTACCCTTGTTCCGATGCACGCATTGCCTCCGCAGGTTCAACGACAGCGCCTCGAGTCGGCCGCCGCTGCGGCCGCCACCACCGGCCTCGATGCCCTGCTGGTCACGCCGTCGCCGGACTATCGGTACCTCCTCGGCTACGACGCCCCACCACTTGAGCGGCTGACCTGCCTGGTCATCCGCCCCGGCGAGCGTCCCACCCTGGTGTTGCCGCATCTCGAGGAGCCGCTCGCCCGCCACCAGCTCGGGACACTCGCCGACGAAATCGATCTTGTGCCGTGGGAAGAGACCGATGATCCCTTTGCACGGGTTGGGTCGCTGCTCGCCGGCGCCGGCAAAGTCGGTGTCCAGGACCAGATGTGGGCGACCTTCGTCTTCCGCCTTGGGCGAGCGCTTCCCCGGGCAGAGCTGGGCGTTGCCAGCATGGTGTTGGCCCCCCTCCGCCGTCGGAAGAGCGCCGAGGAGATCGAACTGCTCCGCGCCGCCGCCGTCGCCGCCGACGAGGTCATGGACGCCATCACCGCCGAGCAACTGAGTGGCCGGACGGAGGCCGACGTCGCCGCCGAGGTCCGCCGTCGGCTCGTGGAGGCCGGTCACGAGGGTGCCGACTGGGCCATCGTCGCCTCGGGGCCGAACGCTGCCAGCCCGCACCACGAGCCAGGCGAACGGGTCATCCAGGCGGGCGATTCGATCGTGCTGGACATCGGCGGCAGCCGGGCGGGGTACGCCAGCGATACGACCCGCACCGCATTTGTCGGGGAGCCACCGGCCGAATTCGCAGCCCTGTTTGCCGTCCTTCGCGAGGCCCAGGCCGCAGCCTGCGACGCCATCCGCCCCGGCATTCCCGCCCGGGATCTTGACCGAGTGGCTCGCGAGATCATTACCGCTGCCGGCTACGGACCGATGTTCACCCATCGGCTCGGCCACGGCATCGGCCTGGAGACCCATGAGGAGCCGTACCTGGTTGAATCGAATGCGGATCGGCTGCAGGTTGGCGACGTGTTCAGCATCGAGCCAGGAATCTATGTCGGGGGGCGCTGGGGCGCTCGGATCGAGGACATCGCGATCTGTACCGATTCCGGCGGCGAACGCCTGAACCAGAGTTCGCGCGAGCTGAGAATCGTCAGCTAGCGGACCCGCAGTTCTTCAGGGGTCGCCCGCGAAAACTCGTCCCACAGGTGGACGATGGCTTCCATCCCGCCCCGCCAGTAGTCGAGTGGCAGCCACTCGTTCGGGGCGTGGTAGTTGCCGTTGGGCGTGGCGAACCCGACCAGCAGGACGGGCAAGTTGGTCGCCAGTTGCAGGGCTGAAACGAATGGGACCGAGCCGCCGGACCGCGCGAACAGCGGCGCTCGCCCATAGGCCCGTTCGAGTGCGGCTGCGGCCCGCTGGGTGGCCGGACTGTCGATGGGCGTCATGTACGGATATCCCCCCTGGATCACCTTGACAGCGACGGTGACCTCCGGCGGGGCGAGACGGGCCAGGTGGGTCACCATCAGCTCGGCGATCTCGGCGTGATCCTGGTCGGGTACCAGGCGGGTGCTGAACTTGGCTGACGCGCGTGCAGGAATGATGGTCTTCGAACCATCACCGCTGTAGCCACCCCACAGGCCGTTGATATCGAAGGTTGGCCGTCCGCTCAGGCGCTCCATGAAGGTGTAGTCGGGGTCGCCGGCCCACATCTGGGGCACACCGATGAGATCGCGCTGGGCCTCCACGTCATAGGGCAGGGCGGAGTACGCATCCCGCTCGGCATCGGTCAGCGATCGGACTTGATCGTAGAAGCTAGGAACCGTGCAGCGACCGTGCTCATCGGTCAGGGCGGCAAGCAGTTTTACCAGGACGTTCGCCGGATTTCGAACTGCGCCGCCGTACGAACCGGAATGCAGATCCTGGCGTGGACCGCTGACGGTGATTTCGAAGTACGAGATCCCGCGCAGGCCGTAGGTGATCTCCGGCGTGCCCTCGTCGTCGTACATCGCCCCGTCGCTGACCAGGCACAGGTCCGCGGCCAGCAGCTCGGGATGGGCGGCGATGAACTCTTCGACCGGCACGGCACTCGATTCTTCATCGCCCTCGAAGACGAACCGCAGGTTCAGCGGCAGCCGACCGGCCGCTCGCAGCCAGGCGTCGGCCGCGTTGAGATGCTGGACCAACTGGTTCTTGTCGTCCGAGGCGCCGCGGGCAAAGACCTTGCCGTCCTCGTAGCGCGGCTCGAACGGCGGCCGGATCCACTCGTCGAGCGGGTCAGGCGGCTGGACGTCGTAATGGGCGTAGACCAGGACGGTCGGGGCATCCGCCCCGGCATGGAGCCAATCGCCGGTGACCACCGGATGGCCCGTCACGGTCGGGGTGGCGGTCGCGTGCTCGATGCCGATCTCCTCCATAAGAGCCACGATCCACTCGGAGGCCCGCCGGGTATCGGCGTCATGCGCCGGCTCCGCCGCAACCGATGGGATCCGCAGGAGCGCATCGAACCGGGCGAGGTTCTCGTCGGCGTGGCTCTCGAGATGATCGAGCGTGGCCTGCAGGTCGGCGGAGGCGGTGTGGTCAGGCATTGGCGGCGAATGATACGGGCGCGGGGAACCACGGCGGGCTGAACGGCGTCGTGGGGGCATGCGCCTGAATCTTTCCGCGCGAATCACCGCCACCGTGGCCCTGGCCATCGGCTTCCTGGCTATTCCGACCCAGGTTTTCGCCTGCGACTGCATGCAGCCCGGTCCGGGCCAGGTCGAAGCCTGGTCCGATGTCGCGTTCATCGGGGTCGTTACTGCGATCGACAGCGCGCTGCCTGCGCCGGTTCGCATGGACGATCCGTACTCCGGTCCGGGTATCGAACCACCTGGTGGCGTGCCAGCGCCGGTGCTCGGTGGTCAAACCGTCCATTTTCGGGTTGAGTCGATCCAGAAGGGCGCGCTGGACATGACCTCCGAAACGCTTGTTCAGACGAGCCTGGATCAGGCGAGTTGCGGACTGGAGTTCAACGTCGGGGAGCGCTGGCAGATCTACGCCACGGGCGGCGAAGGCTACCTGTGGACGGGACTGTGCTCGGGCAATGTCCTGTTGGCTGACAACGCCGGATTCCCGGTTCTCCCGTTCAACCTGTCCCCACTGTTGCTGGTGCCGTTGCTCGTGCTGGTGGTGGGCGGCGCCGTATTCGTCGGATATCGTCGGGGCTAGCCGAACCGACCGGCCACAAATCCGATGAACAGGGTCAGCGCCACCGCCGGCAGAAATGCCACCACCTTCAGGAAGGGCGGCCAGCCCGGCCCGCCGAAGAAGGCGTACAGCGGAATGCTGACCGGGAACGCGAAGATCCCAATCGACCAACCAATCCGGGTCCGGGGTGCGAAATCGGGCCGATCCTGGATGTCGAGCCAGTAGGCGGCGACAGCCAGGAACCCGCCCACCGCGCACACGACGAAAACAGCCCAGATGATCGGCAGCACGGACCGATGGTAGAGCCCGACTAGAGCCCCTGCTCTTCCCGCCTCCGGGCGCGGTCGAGGTCGCCCTCGAGGACCGTGGTCAGGAATCGCTCGAGCGGACGACGCAACGGGAGCGTCGGCTCCTCGGTTGGCAGGAGGCGAACGAGCGCGTTGCGGATCTCGGCCTCAACTGCCGGCCGGTCGGCCTTCGACGTTCGTCCGGCGGTGGCCACCGCCGGACCGCAACGTACCGTGATTCGCGCGCGCCACCACAGTCGATTGGCGCCCACGATGGCGCAAGGAACGAGTGGCGCTTCGGCGGCGGCCGCGAACGCCACTGCCCCCTCCTCGAAGGGGAGGACCGCTGATTCGCGGTAGCCGGCATGGCCCTCCGGGAAGATGCCCAGCACGCCGCCATCGCGCAGGAGTTGGCGCGCGGTGCGCGCGGCGGACATGAGGTCGGACCCGTCCCGGCGAATCGGGATGGCAACTCCCGCATAGGCGATCAGCCGGTTCAGGAAGCCCGTGCTGAAATCATCGGTCCGGGGTCCGAACCAGGTAATCCGCGGAGTCGCCGGGGTGACCGCCATCGCGATCTGCGAGTCCCAGGCGTTGTGGTGGTTGACCACCAGGCAGAACGGTGGCTCAGGCCAATGCTCGAGCCCTTCTGCCCGGACCTGCCACAGGAGCCGGATCAGGACCCCGTTCAGCAGGTGGATGAGCCGATAGCGCGCGGTCAAGGCGACCGACGGGTTGCGACGCGCTGTCACAAACCGGCCGCGCCCTCCGCTTCCGTGGCCGCCTGGCCGGCGCGTCGCGGTTCGGTCACCTTGCGCAGCGCCAGCGCTCCCAGGACCAGCTCAATCGCCAACAGGACGAACACTCCGCGCCAGGCGATATCGGCACTCATGGCCAGGACGCCGCCCAGCAGGAAGGTCAAGAGCCCACCCACCGTCGTGCCCAGTGGTCCTGCCCCGGCAACCGCGATATTGCTGATGCCCATGTACCGGCCGGACTCGGCCTTCGGGATGATGTCGGTCATCAGCGCCCAGTCCACGCCCAGGAACACGCCGCTGCAGATTCCAATGAATACCGCCCCGACGATGACCAGCTGGTAACTGCCGGTGACCGCCAGCAGCAGGCCGCCGACCACTCCCGATCCAATGGCCACGAACAGGACGGGTTTGCGTCCGATCCTGTTGCTGATCTGCGCGCCGGGGACGGCCGCTATCAGGGCTGCGCCAGCCGTTGCCAGCAGCAGCGGGAACGATGCCGGACCGGCCTCATCCGACGACATGCCCAGGACATTCTGGAGGTAGACATAGGCGAACGCCTGCAGCGTGACCAACCCAGTGAGGACGAGCAACCGGCTGACCATGATCCATACGAAGTCACGCTGGGCGAGGATGTCGGTGCCCCAGGCGGCTCGGGCTCGCTGGCCCAGGGTCAGTGGCGAGGGCGTTGGCGCCGGCTGGTCGGGCACCCAGATGACAGTGATGGCCATGGTCACCAGTTCGATGATGCCCACTGCCACGAAGGTGCCGAGAACCAGGGCGTCGTTACCGGTGGCGCTGGCCAGGGCCACGAAGGCAATCGCGATGCCCGGGCCGACAACGTTGCCCAGGATGTTGGCCGCGCCCAACAGGCCCGACGCCGCGCCGACCTGGCGCGAGGGGACGAGGTCCGGAACGTAGCCCTGGTACGGCCCCTGGGCGAAGTTGCTGCTGAACTGCAACAGGGCGACAGCGACCACGAACGGCCAGTAGGTCTGGTTCCAGAACGCCCATGCCGCAAATGTCAGGAATGCGAGGTCCATGAACGTCCCGGCGACGATGTACGGCTTCCGACGACCCATCCGCGAACGGGTGTGATCGCTGATGGCTCCCATGGTCGGTTGGACAAGGATGGCGATGATGACTCCGCCGGTCGTGATCACCCCGATGGCCAGGCCCACCAGGGGGTGGTCGGACCTCCCCAGCACCCCGGCTGATTCGACGAGGCGCGGGATGATGGTGAAGGTCATTGCGCCCCAAAGGACGGTGATCGCCAGCCAGTAAGCGGTGACCGCCAGCAGGCGCCACCACGACAGCGGAAGGCTGGGTCGTCCGAATTCGTCGCGCTCGTCGACGTTCATCTGGGCGCAGGCTACTCGCCGGCGACATTCAACGCCAGAGTCCGCGGACCAACGGTCCACCGGGCAGCGGGTAGAATCGGCCGGCCATGATCGACCCCATCGCACTCACCCTGGGACCGCTGAAGATCCACTGGTACGGGATCATCATCGCGACCGCGGTTCTGGTCGGAACGTGGCTCGGTCTGCGCGAAGCGCGCCGCCGGGGCGAGAGCACTGATCACGCCTGGTCGATGCTGATGGTGTGCATCGTGACCGGCGTCATCGGTGCGCGGGCGTACCACGTCATTCATGAGTGGGACACCATCTACGCCGACAACCCCGAGCTCATCGTTCAGATCTGGAATGGCGGGATCGGCATCCCGGGCGCCCTCATCGGCGGCGTGGTGGGCATCTGGATCTACACCAAACGCAACCACCTGTCGTTCTGGCGCTGGGCGGATATCTTCGCCCCGGCCGTCCTCCTCGGCCAGGCCATCGGTCGCCTCGGCAACTGGGTCAACCAGGAGCTGTACGGTCCCCCCACCGACCTGCCCTGGGGAATCCCGATCGACGCGGAACACCGGGTGCCTCCCTATGACGATCTGGCCACCTACCCCGACGCAACCCGTTTCCATCCGCTGTTCGCCTACGAGGCCGGCCTGAACCTGATCGGCATGGCTGTCCTGCTGTGGGTCGGCCGACGGTTCGCTGGTCGGTTGTACGACGGCGACATCGTGCTCATGTACTTCATCTGGTACGGGACCGTTCGGACGCTGCTGGAGGGGCTGCGGACCGGCAACTGGCTGGTGGGCGGGATCCCCACGGCCATGATCCTGGGTGTGAGCGCAGCCGTTGGCAGTGCCGTATTCCTCGTTCTGCGTCATCTGATGGGCTGGGG
>JAHFBB010000226.1 GCA_023250255.1 Chloroflexota bacterium
TGCCGACGCGGCCTGCGCGACCGCCGACGCGGCCTACCAGGCCGCGCTCGATGCTGGCTGCTTGCCACCACCACAGCCCGCCGCGGGGGATGACCACCCGCCGACACCGCCGCCACCGCCACCGCCGGCGCCGACCCCACCCGACCCCGACCAGCCGAAGGTTCCCCCGACCCCTCCACCGCCGGTGCCACCGCCTCCTCCTCCACCGCCACCGTACGAGCCGCCAGGATCCGACTGCGTCGATGGCAACGAGCAATGGCGAACTGAAGGTCCATCTGCCGAGTTCATTGTCCCGGTTCCAAAGGCCAAGGTCCGGATCGCATTCACCCCGAGCGGCCTGCAGCCGCTCATCGCCTTGCTGGCGGAATTTGCCGGATTCGACGGAGCCGGTGGACAGGCGGCACCGTCGGAAGGACTGCCCTCAATGGTGTTCGCCAAGATGACCATCAACGACTGGAGCAAGATCTTTGGCCCGGTGCACCAGGAGCATTCGGTGCCCCGCGTCTATGACCTTCAGATCACCTTGCCGCTGCAGACCGTCACTTCGATCTGCCAGCGGCGCTGGTTGTGTGTGAACGGGCGCTTCGAACGAACCAGCGAGCGGCGGATTGAGGAAGCGGTCCATCCGCTCGATCCGGAGCAGGTCGTCTCGTACAACGGCCCGTCGCCAGAAGCCAACGAACTCATTCGGACGGCCAACAACGCGGTCAGCAAGTGGAAGGCCGCACTGGAGGCCGACAAGAAGCGGCGGGCATTCGCGGAGGCCTGTTCTTCCGGCGGTTGATAGGCCGGTCCGTCGCTATTCGGCGCTCCCGGTCAGCCGGGTCAACTGCGTCACCAGTTCAACCGGGTCGATGGTCGGGGCCAGGCAGACGGATCCGCGGCACAGGTACGCGGTCGCGCGTCCGTCGTTCGCCACCTTGTCGGCAAACAGCGGATCGGACCGCGGCACACCCGGGTCGAGCGGGGCGATCACCACGCTCGGGACAAACAACTCGGCCGCGGCCTGCCGTAGCGCCAGGCCGTCCGCGTCGTCCGGGGCAGCGACGACGACGACATCAAGCCGTTCTGCCAGGGCGCGGTCGGCCGCCGCCAGGGTCCGGCCGAAGGCGGTTGGCTGGCTGGCCCAGGCGTCCGCGGTGGCCCCCAGGATCCGTCGGCCCTGGCGGTCGAGGGTCTCGTCGCTGGTAATGACCGCCAGCCGCAGCAGGAGGTCGGCCGCCACGGCATTGGCCGAGGGCGTCGCCGAATCGAGGAGCGTGCGAGGCGTGCTGATGAGCGCCTCGTGGTCGGGCCCGATGTCGGCCAGGATGCCGCTCGCATCGTCCCAGAAGTCGGCCATCAGCCGCCGCGTCACGCCAATGGCCAGGTCCAGACTCGCCGAATCGCCGGTGGCCGCGGCGGCCTCCAGCAGGCCGTCGGCCAGGCAGGCGTAATCCTCGGCGAAGCCCGGAATCCCGGCCGATCCGCCCGGGGGCAGCCGCCATACCCGGTCACCGTCATGGACGAGAGCTTCCCCGACGAAGGCGACGAGGCGCGCCGTCGCCGCCCGCAGGTCGTCGTCGCCGAGGACGAGCGCCCCGTGAGCGAACGCCCGGAGGGCCAGCCCGTTCCAGGCCGCCAGGCGCTTGTCATCGCGCCCGGGTCGAATACGCTCCGCCCTGGCCGCAAGCAGTGCGGTCCGGGCCTGCGCTGTCACCCCGGGCGACAGTTCATGCCCGAGGATACGGCGGAGGATGGTCCTTCCCTCCCAGTTGCCGCCCGGCCCGATATCCCAGGCGCCGGCAACCGCCGCGACCTCCTCGCGCGATAGGCCCGCCCCGTCAAGGACCGATCCAAGCTCATCGGCGGTCCACACGTAGAAGCGGCCCTCTTCGCCTTCGGAGTCGGCATCCAGGGCGGCGGCGAAGCCGCCGCCATCGGTCTCCATTTCGGCAAGCAGGAACTGGAGAGTGGAACGAGCAACCTCGGCGTAACGCGGATTACCGGTGGCTCGGAAACCCTCGATGTAGGCGTGCGCCAGCAGAGCGTTGTCGTAGAGCATCTTTTCGAAATGCGGCGCCAGCCAGCGCTCGTCGGTGCTGTAGCGAGCGAAGCCGCCGGCGAGCTGGTCGTGGATGCCCCCGTCGGCCATGCGGTCGAGGGAGGTCGTCACCGCCTCCAGGACAGCGGGATTGCGGTCACGAGCCCAGCGCCGGAGGAGGAACTCAAGCGCCATCGGCGCGGGGAATTTCGGGGCGCCGCCGAACCCACCGTGGCGCGAGTCGAACAGTGCCAACAAGCGACGGGTCGCCGCGTCGAGGGTGGCCTGATCGAAGCCAGTGGACCCCGGCTCAACCTCGGACTGATGGCGCAGGTGGCCGCTGATCTCCGCCGCCGAGCGGACGATGTCGGAGCGCTGCCCGGCCCACGCCTCGGCGAGCGCGTCGAGGACCCGACCGAAGGCCGGCAGCCCGTGGCGATCCTCCGGCGGGAAGTAGGTTCCGCCGTAGAAGGGCTCGAGGTCGGG
>JAHFBB010000227.1 GCA_023250255.1 Chloroflexota bacterium
AGCACCGCCTCCTGCGCGGGGGATATCACCTTCACCGAATTCGGCACGGTCGACGGACATCTCGTCAATGCCTGGCTCAACCCCTCCGGCGGTGTCTATCTGTCCATTTCGGTCACCCCGGCGGACGCGAAGAGCACAGATGGCTATTGGTATTACGAATCTAACCCGACAACCGATTTCTCGACCGAGATCGCCGATGACGACCTGTCCGGGACCGTCGAGTTTGCCGGCCTGCCGCTCTATCCGGGCGATCCCGGCGCCTCCACTCCCGTTCCACCGCCGGAACTGTCGGGGACAATCAGCTGGGACTGTCAGTGAGGTGAGACCGTGAACACGATTGACGATTACATCCGCGAGAACCGGGCCCGCTACACGCGGGAAGCGATAACCGCCGAGCTCCTGCAGTCTGGGCACGACCAGGCCGCGATCGATGCCGCCTGGGAGCGGCTAGGTGGGTCCACCTCCCAACCGGGAGCAGGCTACGCGGGCTTCCTGCGGAACTGGGCGCTGGCCTGGTATCTCATCGGTGGCCTGGCGCTGCTCGTCCTGGTCGGGGGATTCGTGGCCGCCGCTACCGGCGCGTCCTCTGCATTGCTGCCGGTCCTGGCATCGGCTGTCGTCACCTTGGGTCTCTACGGCGGGATTGGCTGGTGGGTGGTCCGAGCCTTCCGCCAGCGGGCAAACCAGGCTGCCGGCGAGGCGCAGTCCGCCGGCAAATGGGTGCTCGCCGGCTGCGGCGTGCTGGTGGTGTTCGCCCTGCTCGCGGGCGGAGCCTGCACCGCCGCCTTCGTGATTTCGCTGCCCTTCGTATCGGGATAGGAGCCGAACATGAGCGAACCGATAGACGACTACATCCTCGCCACTCGAGACCAGTACACCGAGCAGGCGATCCGCGAGCAACTGAAGGCGGCAGGACACGCAGACGCCGACATTGCCGACGCCCTCGAACGGAGCCGCCGGACGCCCTCGGCGAGGTCGGGGGGCGGCGCGCTGTTCGCATGGGTGGTGATTCTGTTCGTGGTCGGCCTGGCGGCCGTCGTCTTCGGCGCGTTGGCCGCGCAGGCGTTTGCCAGCCACTTTGGACCCCTGGTCTGGGTCGTCGGAATTGGCCTGTACGGCGTGCTCGGCGGCGCGTTCATCTGGTACATCAGCCGCGAGTCAGGTCGCTCGCACGGGTCCGGCTGGGCGATCGGGATGGCCTTGCTGGCCCCGATCCTGCTTGGAGCCGTCACCTTCGGGACCTGCCTGGCCATGTTCAACGCGCCAGCCTGAAGCACATGCGGGAACGCCACAGCCGACCATAGAAGGAGACGAAGTGACTGCCATTTCCGAACGACCAGTCCCGGACCCGGTCCGCGCACCGGGATTGGCCCTGCGGCCCTATACCCCACTCCGGATGGTGCTGACCGTGTGCGGCTATTGCTTCAGCGAGGATCCCGATCGCGAGGTCGACTACGGGACGGATGTTCTCCAGGGCAATCTCGTCCTGCAGGACGGATCGGTCTATCTGAGGCGACATTGCCAGCGCGGACATGGCGAGGTCGTGAGCCTGTACGACGAGAGCTACCCGCTGTGGGAATACCTCCAACAGTGGCGCGTCCCGACCCGCGAGGTCACTCCCGACACCCCCGACAACCCGCTGCCCATTCCAATGGGCTACCTCAACGGGCTTGGCGCCCTGCAGACCCAGCACTCGTGCATCCTGCTGGTGGACGTCACCGAACACTGCAACCTGAATTGCCCGACCTGTTTCGCGGCGAGCGGCACGAACATCGGGCGATACGCCCGGCTGCCGCACATCCTCCGAACCCTGGACACCGCCATCGAGCGCGAGGGCGGCCGGGTGGACGTGCTCATGCTGTCCGGCGGCGAGCCCACGGTCCATCCGGACATCGTCGAGATCATTCGCGAGGCGACCAACCGCAACGTCACCCGCGTTCTGCTCAATACCAACGGCATCCGGATCGCCAAGGACGACCGCTTCCTGGCCGCGCTGGCCGATCTGCGCGGCCGGATCGAGATCTATCTCCAGTTCGATGGGTTCGAGTTGGACACCCACCTGTTCCACCGAGGCGAGGACCTGCGCGAGATCAAGCAACGCGCCATCCAACGCCTGACCGATGCCCGCATCTTCACGACCCTGACAATGGTGGTGGCCGAGGGGGTCAATGACCACGAGATCGGGCGGGTCGCGCAGTACGCCTTCGACACGGATTACATCGGCGGGGTCGCCTACCAGCCGGTTTTTGGTTCAGGGCGGTCGAATGCCATTGATCCGCTCCACCGAGCGACGACCACCGGCGTCCTCGGACGCCTGTCACCCCAGACCGATGCCCTGGTGTCCGCCTCGGATTTCATCGGTCTGCCATGCAGCCATCCGGACTGCTGCGCCATTGGCTACTTCGTGAAGGGCGATTCGGGGGGATTTCGCTCGGTGGTGAACATGGTCGGCGTTGATCGGCTGAAGTCCAACCTGGGACTGATCAGCAATCGGATCGCCCCCGACA
>JAHFBB010000051.1 GCA_023250255.1 Chloroflexota bacterium
ACCTGGGTTGGGACCGCTTCGGGCGGTATCACGCTGCGGATGCCGTGGGCCGCCAGGACTTCGACACACGCCCGGGCAAAATGTTCCGAGGCGAATCGACGGTCGTAGGCAACCACCACGCCGCGGTCTGCGGTCCCCTGGGCGCTGATGTAATCGGCGACGCCGCGCGCGCAGCGGCGGACGTTGTGGAAGGTGAAATCCTCCGCGATGGCGGCCCGCCATCCGTCGGTCCCAAACACGATCTTGTTCACAGGGGCCGGGCCATCCTACCTGACGGCCATCAGCCGATCCGCCTCGGCGGCGACGCGATCCAGTTCCGCCTGCAGTCGGCGCAGGGCAGGCCGCAGGCGATCGTCCGGACCAATGCTCCACGCATCCC
Organism: Chloroflexota bacterium; assembly: GCA_023250255.1. GTDB lineage: Bacteria > Chloroflexota > Limnocylindria > QHBO01 > QHBO01 > JAHFBB01. Next base: position 380 of record JAHFBB010000051.1, read on the forward strand.
CGGTCACCACCTGCATGTGGCCGAAGGGGAGCGGCAGCAGCTGGCGATCCCACCGTCGATTCAACCGCCAGGGAGGCCTCACCGCAACCGCCAGGGGAACGATCGGCAGCCCCGCCTGGCGGGCCACGATCGCCGCTCCCGGCTTTGCCTCGCGGAAGGGGCCGGTCGGACCGTCGCTCGAGACCGCGACCGGCAAGCCATCGTTGGCCGCCGCAATGACCTCGCGGACGAAGCCGGCCGCCGAACCGCGGGTTGCCTCGTCGGGCAGTGCCACCACCACGCCACCGAGCGATTCGAGCAGTGCGTTGACCACCATCCCTCGCCGACCGCGGGTCGTGAAGGCCACGACCCGGTGATCGGCAAGCAGGTGGAAGAGGACGGCGCCCACCGCCAGATTCGCTTCATGCCAGAAGGCGAACACCACCTGCTCCTGGGTGATCGACCCGTGGATGCGCGCCGTCCGCGATACGAACCGGACGTAGAACCCCAGCACGTGACCGTACAGCCGCCAGCGCCACGCTCCGACTACCTGGTCTTCCTGTTCGCGGGCCGGGCGAACTCCGCTCACAGGTACCGGTCGCCGGTGGCCTGGGCAATCTCGTCGAGGACCGACTTGATCTCCTCCGCTCGATCCCGTGAGCAGACGAGCAGCGCGTCGGGGGTGTCCACGATGATCACGTCCTTCAGCCCAACGGTGACGATCAGCCGGTCTGCGCCGTGGATCAGCACCCGCTGCGATCCGTGGTCGAGATGCTCCCCACTGGCCACCAGCGAGCGGCCGGACTGGGCGCTCAGAGCTTCGAGCAGCGCTGACCACGAACCGATGTCGCTCCAGCCTGCATCCAGCGGGACAACCACCATCTTTCCCTGAGCTGCCGCCGGCTCGGCGATCCCGTGGTCGATGCTCAGCGACGGCAAGGGCTCGAGCACGTCACGGGCCTGGGTCAGCCAGCCCGGAATGCGGTTGATCTTGGCCACCCGCTCGAGGATCTCGGCCACGGCCGGTTGATACGCAGCGAGCGCCTCGTTGAAGACGTACCCACGCCAGGCGAACAGGCCGGCATTCCACAGGTGCCCGCCGGCTGCCAGCAGTTCACGCGCCTGTCGGACAGCCGGCTTCTCGATGAACGCCTCCACCATCCGGGCGGACCCTCCCGGATGGAGCACCTTCCCTACCTTGATGTAGCCGTACCCGGTTGCGGGATGGACCGGAGTGACGCCCATCGTGACCAGGTATCCGCGCTCGGCCGCACCGACCGCCGCCCGCAGGGCCTCGCCAAACCGCTCCTGATCGGCCACGTAGTGGTCGGCCGGGACGATGACCGCCACCTCATCGGGGTCCCGTCGCGCAAGGAGCATGCCGAATGCCGCGGCCGCCAGCGTCGAGCGTGCCAGCGGTTCGCCCAGGATGTTGCCCTCCGGCAGTTGGGGCAGCTGCTGGCGGGTCGCTCGGCTGAACGCCTCCGCGGTGACGACGTAGATGTCGTGCGCCGCGAACAGCGGCAGGAGCCGGCCCACGGTCTGCTGAAGGAGACTCGTGTCGCCGGTAAGCGCCAGCAATTGCTTCGGCGTGCGGCGCCGCGACAACGGCCACAGGCGCGTTCCCGATCCCCCGGCAAGGACAATGGCGTACATCGGTCAGTGCGTCTCGTTGACGGCTTTTTCGCTGCCGCGGACCGCGCGAGCCGCCTCGAGTTCGCTCGCCGGGGCGCCGCCTCCCGCGAGGTTGTCGATGGCCACCGACGCCAGTCGACGAGCCGTGGTCACCTCACCACGGTCGAGTTCGGCGCGTGCCAGGCCAAGCTCAGCCAGGCCCTCTTCTCGCTGCGCCCCAACGTCCCGCGCCTCGCTGATCGCTTCTGCGTAGTACGGGCGGGCGCTGTCCGGATCACCGGCCATGGTTCGCAGGTCGCCAATCCGCCGGGCGGCGCGGATCGCAGGCAGGGCCAACGAGCCCTGCTCGAAATGCCAGAGGGCGCGATGGGCCCAGCTATCGGCCACCCACCAGTCCTGCGTCTGAATGGCCGATTCGGCCGCCTCGACCGCGGCTGCTCCAGCTCGCCGGTGATCCGACGCCGCCTCGGCCTCGAGATACGGAGCGGCGACCGCGGTCCGTCGCAGTCGGACCGGGAGATCGGGAAGGTGTTCGGGGGCCGGCGCCGGCTGACCGAACAGCACGCCGCGCAGCCGTGCGAGTCCCCGGGTCAGAGGGCTGGCCTGCGCAGTCCCCCAGCGGATGGGCTGGGCGGCGGGGTTCACACCGCGACGCCGGCAGCCGACCGCAGTTCAGCCGCCAGATCGGCTCGCTCCCACGGCAGATCGAGATCGGAGCGGCCGAAATGGCCGTAGGCAGCCGTCGGACGGTAGATCGGCCGACGGAGGGTCAGCCGTTCGATGATCGCCCCGGGCCGCAGGTCGACCGTTCGCGAAATCAGGCTGGCCAGCTCGGTGTCGGCCATGCCACCGGTGCCAAAGGTATCTACGCTCAGCGACAGCGGTCGAGCCACGCCAATGGCGTAGGCCAATTGCAGTTCACAGCGGCGGGCCAGTCCGGCAGCCACCACGTTGCGGGCCACCCAGCGGGCGGCGTAGGCACCGGAGCGATCCACCTTGGTCGGGTCCTTGCCGCTGAAGCTGCCTCCACCGTGACGCGCCATCCCGCCGTAGGTATCAACGATGATCTTGCGACCGGACAGGCCCGAATCACCGGCAGGGCCACCGACCACGAACCGACCGGTGGGATTGACCAGCAACCGGGTGTCCTCGTCCAGCAGCGAGGAGGGAATGATCGCCTCGACCACCTGGTGGCGGATGGCATCGGTCAGGTCGGAAAGATCTACCTCGGGATCGTGTTGCGCACTGATCAGCACGGTGTGCACCCGGCGCGGACGCCCATCTTCGTCGTACTCCAGGGTCACCTGCGACTTCCCGTCGGGCCGCAGGAACGGAACCGCACCGGATCGACGGACCTCGGCCAGTCTCCGGCAGAGGCTGTGAGCCAGCTGGATGGGCATGGGCATCAGCTCGGCGGTCTCATCCGACGCGTAGCCGAACATCATCCCCTGGTCGCCCGCTCCCAGTTCGGGGTCCTCGACCCCCTGTCGCGCCTCGAGCGCCGAGTCGACTCCCATGGCGATGTCGGGTGACTGTTCCTTGATGGCGGTCATGACCCCGCAGGTTTCCCAGTCGAACCCGAGCGCGGGATCGTCATAGCCGACCTCGCGGATGGTCGCCCGCGTCCGCTCCTCGATGTCGACGTAGCCGGTGGTGGTCAACTCGCCCAGGACGAGTACCAGTCCGGTGGTGGTTGCCACCTCGATCGCCGAACGGGCCTGCGCATCCTGGGCCAGGACGTCGTCCAGGACGGCATCGGCAATGGCATCGGCCAGTTTGTCGGGGTGGCCCTCGGTCACCGATTCGGAGGTGAAGAGTCGCGCGTGGTCCATGTCACGACCGAGTGTACCGATCCGAACCGATGCCGGCCGAGCGAGCGCGAGTTGCTAGGTTCCTGACTCCCAGGAATTCGCGTAGGCCTCCTGCTCGGGCGTCCAGCCATCGATGGCGATGCCCATGGTTTCGAGCTTGAGCCGGGCGACGTCCCGATCGAGTGCATCGGGGATGGTGTACACCGCCGGTTCGAGTTCGGCGGCGTGGGCTCGGAGCCACTCGAGCCCAAGGGCCTGGTCCGCGAAACTCATGTCCATGACCAGCGCCGGGTGACCCTCGGCGGCGCCGAGATTCACCAAGCGCCCCTCGGCCAGGACATGGATCCGGCGGCCATCGGCCTGCAGGTATTCGGTGGTGAAGGGGCGGACCTCGCGCTGGGCGGTTGACTGCGTCGCCAGGGCATCGAGGTCGAATTCGTCGTTGAAATGGCCGGCGTTGGCCAGGATGGCGCCGTCGGGCATGAGCGGGTAGTGCGCACCGCCCCAGACATGGAGATTTCCGGTGGCGGTGATGAAGATCTCCCCTGTGCGGGCGGCCTCGGCCGCGTTCGCCACCCGGAAGCCGTCCATGGCCGCCTCGAGGGCCCGAATCGGATCCACTTCGACGACGGTCACGATGGCGCCCATCCCCGCGGCCCGAGAGGCGATGCCTCGACCGACCCAGCCGTAGCCACCCACGGCAACCTGCTTGCCTGCGAGGAGGACGTTGGTCGCGCGCAGGATCCCGTCGATGGCGCTCTGGCCGGTGCCGTAACGGTTATCGAACAGGTGCTTGGTGAGGGCTTCGTTGACCGCGACAACCGGGAAGCGAAGGGCGCCATCGGCGGCCATTGCCCGCAGGCGAATGACCCCGGTGGTCGTCTCCTCGGTTCCCCCGACGACCCCGGCGAGCAATTCGGTTCGGTTCGTGTGCAGCTCGCTGACCAGGTCCGCACCGTCATCCATGGTGACGTGCGGGGCGTGGTCGAGCGCCTGGCCGATGTGGCGGTAATAGCTGTCGCGGTCTTCGCCCTTGATGGCATACACCGGGATGCCGTGATGCACGATCAGCGAGGCGGCCACGTCGTCCTGGGTGGACAGTGGATTCGAACTGCACAGGACGACATCGGCTCCGCCGGCGGCCAGGGTGCGCATGAGGTTCGCGGTCTCGGCAGTCACGTGCAGGCAGGCGCTGATCCGCCAGCCGGCCAGCGGTCGCTCGGCGGCGAAGCGCTCTCGAATGGAGGCCAGCACCGGCATCTGGCGGTCCGCCCACGAGATGCGCTTCGCGCCGGCATCGGCCAGCGACAGGTCGGCGACGTCGCCGGGCGTGGTTTCGTTCATGGATCACTCCGATTCGTGCGAGACCAGCGCAGCGCCGCCCGGAGGGGCGCGGTCAGGGCCCATCCCGCCCCGCGGCGACCGGCGACCCACTCGGTGAGTTCGCGATGGGTGTGATAGCCAAGGTGGGTGTAGGCCGCGACCGCGGATCCGTTGGAGGCATGGACGTTGAGCGCGATGTCGGTGACCCGCTCGAGCAGTTCGGCGGTCACCGCGCTGGTGACCGCCTTGGCGAAGCCGCGGCCGCGGTAGTCGAGATGGGTCATCACGTTGCCGACCACCGCCAGGCCCTCGCGCGGATTGATGGCATGGGTGCCTGCCGCCGCAACCAGCCGCCCGTTGGCGCGCACTCCGTAATACACGCCCTCGTCCAGGACCGATGCCGGAAAACCTGACCCCAACCCGAGGCGGTACAGGCGGTTGAGGTCGTCCACGTCCCGGGTCTGGAGCCGCTCGACCGATCCTGCCCACGGGGTAAACGAGTTCCGGTCGACGACCATCCGCAACAGGCGGACCGGCGGGTCGAGATCGTAGAGATCAGTCAGAGCCGAGCGGTACTCCTCGGTGGCCTGGACGAACGCCAGCCTGGGGCGAAGGGTCGCTCCCAGGATTGCCCGGCAGGCCGCCGGGTCCCCCATCAGGAACAGGGTCTGCGGCGCCAGGCCCATGTGCTGGACGGCCAATCCGCGCGCCGCTCCGGCCCGATCCACCGCCAGTCCCCAGGCCAGGCGCGAGCGGCTCGGCCCATCCAGGTCGCCCAGGGCGTAGGCGGCATACAGCCGATCGGTACGGAGGAACGCCGCGATCTCGTCGCGGTCAGAGACAGCTCGTGCCCGGAACTCGGACGGTGTGGCGAGCGCGATCTTGCCGCGGACGGCGTCACTCATGGGCGCGATCAATAGCTGAGCAGGGTGTGAATGGCAAACTGCTCGAGGCGTCGGCGCCCGTCCAGCGCGCCAAGTTCAACCATGAACGACAGCCCGGCAACCTCGCCGCCCAGGCGTTCGACCAGCTCGATGGTGCCCATCACCGTGCCACCGGTGGCCAACAGATCGTCCACGATCAGGACTCGCTGGCCGGCGGTGATGGCATCGCGATGAATCTCGAGCGTGGCGGTCCCGTATTCCAGGGCATATTCGACCTCGATCGTTTCGGCCGGCAACTTGCCGAGCTTACGCACCGGGATGAATCCCGCCCCGAGTCGGTACGCCATGGGGGCGCTGAAGATGAATCCCCGCGACTCCATGCCCACCACCAGATCGACGGGCGTATCGGCGATCTGGGCGACCATCTGGTCGATGACCTCGCGAAATGCATCCGCATCTTTGAGCAGGGTGGTGATGTCATAGAACAGGATGCCCGGCTTCGGGAAATCGGGGACTTCCCGGATGAGGGCACGGAGATCGTCAAGCGAGCGGGGCATGGGCGCCGCAGAGTCTAGCCAACCCACGGCCCAGGTGTCCGATGAATGACTCGATTCCTGTCTCCCAATCGCTCCGATCTGGACCGATGGGGATAGCATCCTGC
>JAHFBB010000052.1 GCA_023250255.1 Chloroflexota bacterium
TGCGGAACGAGCAGGGTGACGAGCACGACACCGGCAATGAGGTCGCGCGACAGCCAGGCAGGTTCGTACGAGCGAACGGCCCGGACACCGGGCATCCAGCGCTCGAGGGCGGTCATGCTTCAGAAGGGGCGGCGGCCGACGGCGCAGCGCCTGAGGGTTGTCCGAGCCAACTGGCCCCGCTCCGGTCGACCCGACCGCCAGTCGGAGTCCACGCCCAGGCGATGACCACCTCGCCACAGATCGAGCAGCGAAGGACCACGCCGGGGGCATTGACGTAGGCCCGCAGGGTGCCAACCGCGGCCTCGTTGCCGCAATGCGCGCACTTCCCGACCACTGCGGTCATCTCGACCGCGAACAGGACTTCGAGCTCACCGGCAACGGCATTGGCGTCGAGCGTGGATTCGTCGAACATCGGGGTCTCCTAGTTGCTCGGTCCGAAGCGTTCCGTCCGCACCCGATCTGGCGGGACCCCCAGGTTGACCAGTCCAGCGGCAACGGTTTCCACCAGCAGGGTGGGGCCGCATGCGTAGACCAGGGGGTCCGGGCCCAGGGCTGCCAGGACTTCGGCCAGCATCGGTTCGTCCACCCGTCGGGCGTAGCCGGTCCAGCCCGGCGGGTGGGCGCGGGTCAATGTGGGGAGCACCCGCAGCCCGTCCCCGGCCAGCGCGTCGAGTTCGTCGCGGTAAATGAGATCGTCCACGTCCCGTGCCGAGTAGAGCAGGGTGGTGGGCGTCGTGTCGCCCGCCGCAGCGCGTTGGCGAATCATGGCCATCAGGGGCACCACGCCCGACCCACCAGCCACCAGCAGCAGCGGGCCGCCGAGAGCGGGTTCCCAGACGAAATAGCCCCCGATCGGTCCCCGGACTTCGACCAGGTCACCGACCTCCAGGACGTCGTGGAAATAGGGCGAGACCTCGCCGTCGGGGATCCGCTCAATGGTCAAATCGACGACGCCGGTGTGCGCGGGCGGCGAAGCAATCGAATACGAGCGCTGGGCCTGGTAGCCATCGGCCGCCGTCAACCGGACGTCGTAGTGCTGGCCCGCTCGATGTGGCCGCCAGGCGGGCAGGGACAGGGTGAAGGAGCTAGCCCGTTCGGTTTCGCCCCGGATGGCGGACACGGTCGCAATCTGCCAGACCAATGGCTCGGGAGGCATCGGTCAGTCGCCGGAATAGCGCTCTTCGCGCCAGGGATCTCCGCGGTTGTGATAGCCCAGCGATTCCCAGAACCCCGGCTCGTCCCGCTCGACCAGGTGCAGTCCGCGCACCCATTTGGCGCTCTTCCAGAGGTACAGGTGCGGCACCACCAGCCGGGCAGGGCCGCCGTGGGCCGGTTCCAGCGGAGCGCCACCGTATTCGTAGGCCACGAATGCCTGGCCGTTCAGCGCCTCGCCCAGCGGCAGATTGGTGGTGTAGCCGCCGTACGAATGAGCGACCAGGAACTGCGCTCGCGGGTCCAGGTCGGCGGCCGCCAGCAGGTCGTCGATGCTCACGCCCCGCCAGCGCGTGTCGAGCTTGGTCCATTTGGTGACACAGCTGATATCGACCGTCCATTCCCGAGCCGGTAGCGCCTGGAACTCCGCCCAGCTCCACCTGACCGGCTGGCTGACCAGTCCATCAATGGTGAACTCCCAGGTGTCGAGCGGAATTCGAGGGGTCGGGCCAGCCGACAGGACAGGGAAATCATCAGTCAGGTACTGGCCCGGCGGAATGCGGCTGGCCGTGTCGCCACCACTGTCCGGACGACGCCCAACAAATCCTCGCGAGACGAACCGATCGCCCATTGGGGCGGAGTCTAGACCGATGCCGGCCGGATCAGGCGGGGTTGTAACTCACCGCCAGCAGCGCGAGCTTCGTCTTCCCGCCGATCGTCCAGGTCATGGCCACGCTGGCTGCCCCGGCCTCGGTGCTGCCGCAGCCACGGAGGTTGGCGGTCCCGCCGGTGGTACCGGTGTCCCAGCGTTCGGTCTGACCGGCACCGGCGGTATAGGCGGCTGTGCTGTTCAGGCCATAGAGCACATCCACCACCAGGCCGTTGGTCGCCGAGGGGACGGTCACGCCGATGCTCGTGGCGTTGACCCCGCTGCCGACCGGGGTGCCCCGCGAACCGACGCCCGACAGGGCGGCCAGGCCCATGACCCGCTTGGCGTTGCCGGTCAAGAGGTGGGCGACCGTCGAACCGGCGACCCCCGGGGTCGGATCGGCGAGGTCCCAGATCTCGACCGCACCGTTGGCCGGCGCGACCTGGCGACCGACGAACACCAGCGCCTGGTCGGCGGCCGGGTTGGCCGGGTCGGGTTTCCAGGTGATCGAGCTGACCCGGGTGGTCGTCGAGTTCAGGCTGACCGCGGCCACCAGCCGGTTCGATCCGGCCGGCAGGCTGAAGGTGATCGCGCCCGACGCACTGCTCGCACTGGCGAACGTGCTGACCGCTCCGCCGGTACGGGCGACGACGGTGACCGGCAGCGCTGGTGTGGCGGCGAGGGTGTTTGAGGCACCGCCGGTCCCCACGGCGTTGATCGCCGCCACGGCATACCAGTAGGTCGTGCCGTTGGTCAGGCCGGTGTCGGTGTATCCGGTTGTGACCCCGACCGTGGTCAGCGGGGCGAGCGCGGCCGCACTCGGGCCGCGATACAGCTGGTAGCCGGTCAGCGCCGACCCGCCATCAGTCGCCGGTGGCGCCCAGTTCAGGGCGACGGTGGTGTTGCCCGCCGTGGCGCCGGTCAGGGTCGGAGCGCCGGGGATGACCGCGGCCGCCTCGGGCGTTGCTGCCAACTCGTTCGAGGCCGAACCGGTGCCGACCGCGTTGATCGCGGCCACCCGATACCAGTAGGTCGCGCCGTTGGCCACGGCGGTGTCCGTGAAAGTGGTCCCCGCGCCCACGGTCGTCAGCAGGGACTCGCCGCCGGAACTTGCGCCGCGCAGGATCTGGTAGCCGGTAATGGGGCTGCCGCCGTTGGACGCTGGTGGCGACCAGGTCAATGCCACGACGCCGTCACCGGCGGTTGCTGCGGTCAGGGTGGGCGCGCCGGGGACCGTTGGCGGCGAGCCGCTGCCGGTCTCGTACGAGACGGCAAGCAGGGCGACATTGGTGGTGGCTCCGATCGTCCAGGTCATGGCCACGCTGGCTGCCCCGGCCTCGGTGCTGCCGCAGCCACGGAGGTTGGCGGTCCCGCCGGTGGTACCGGTGTCCCAGCGTTCGGTCTGACCGGCACCGGCGGTATAGGCGGCTGTGCTGTTCAGGCCATAGAGCACATCCACCACCAGGCCGTTGGTCGCCGAGGGGACGGTCACGCCGATGCTCGTGGCGTTGACCCCGCTGCCGACCGGGGTGCCCCGCGAACCGACGCCCGACAGGGCGGCCAGGCCCATGACCCGCTTGGCGTTGCCGGTCAAGAGGTGGGCGACCGTCGAACCGGCGACCCCCGGGGTCGGATCGGCGAGGTCCCAGATCTCGACCGCACCGTTGGCCGGCGCGACCTGGCGACCGACGAACACCAGCGCCTGGTCGGCGGCCGGGTTGGCCGGGTCGGGTTTCCAGGTGATCGAGCTGACCCGGGTGGTCGTCGAGTTCAGGCTGACCGCGGCCACCAGCCGGTTCGATCCGGCCGGCAGGCTGAAGGTGATCGCGCCCGACGCACTGCTCGCACTGGCGAACGTGCTGACCGCTCCGCCGGTACGGGCGACGACGGTGACCGGCAGCGCTGGTGTGGCGGCGAGGGTGTTTGAGGCACCGCCGGTCCCCACGGCGTTGATCGCCGCCACGGCATACCAGTAGGTCGTGCCGTTGGTCAGGCCGGTGTCGGTGTATCCGGTTGTGACCCCGACCGTGGTCAGCGGGGCGAGCGCGGCCGCACTCGGGCCGCGATACAGCTGGTAGCCGGTCAGCGCCGACCCGCCATCAGTCGCCGGTGGCGCCCAGTTCAGGGCGACGGTGGTGTTGCCCGCCGTGGCGCCGGTCAGGGTCGGAGCGCCGGGGATGACCGGTTCGACCCCACCCAGCGACTGGGCGGCGCGCAGGGCGTTGGCCATGGGTTCGGCGATCCCGTCGGGATCATCGGCCCACAGGCCCTGGCCGACGCAGTCGCCATCGGCTCCCGCCACCGATCCGTTCGGGCATTCGCCCGACTGGCGGATGATCGCTCGCACCGCGGATGCAGTCAGGGCGTGGTCCTGGGCGGCAATCAGGGCTGCCACTCCGGCCACATGGGGAGTCGCCATGCTCGTGCCGCTGCTGGTCAGATACCCCGCGTCCTTGTAGGTCGAATAGACCGACACGCCGGGCGCGATCACGTCCACCGACGTCCCGAAATTGCTGAACACCGCGAAGGTGTCGTCGCAATCGATGAGGAACAGGTCCGGCACCAGCCCGCAGCCAGCGAGCCCGCCCGGGGTCGCGTCGAAATCGGCCAGGGCAGAGACCGAGATGACCTCGTCAAAGGCCGCCGGGACGAACGAATTGGCGCTGGCCGCGGAGTTGCCTGCGCCAGCGACCATGATGATCCCCGCGGCGGCGGCGTTGCACACCGCGGCATGGAGAGCGTCGGTGGCGCAATCGCCCCAGGTTCGATCCTCGCCGAAGCTCATGTTCAGCACGTCCACGTCGTTCGTCGGGTCGGCATCGGTGTTGAGAGCAATGGCGTGCTCGAATCCGCAGAGCACCAGCGACTCGCTCGAATTGCCCGCGTCGTCGAAGACCTTGAAGGCGACCAGCCGTGCCTCAGCCGCGACGCCGACCACCCCCACCCCGTTCAGCGGGGCCGCCGCCGTGCCCGCGACATGGGTCCCGTGGCCGTACCCATCATTCGGCGGTGCCCCGGGGGTCACGCAGTTGTAGCCCAGGCCCTGGTCGATGGCGTTGACCAGGTCGGGATGGTCGAGGTCGATGCCGGTATCCATGACCGCGATCCGGGCACCGTTTCCCCGGAAACCGGCATGCCAGGCACTGGCCGCAGTGTTGTCGTTGTCGTAGGCCGAGATGCGCTCGATGCCGTTCGGCAGTGATTCGGTCAGGGAAAGCGCATGGTCCACCGCGACGGAAACGACATTCGGGTTCTGCCGCAGGGCGGCGGCCGCCGCGGCCGAGCCGCGGAACTGGAAGCCGCTGATCGCCGTTCGGTACACCAGGCCCACTGTCCCGCCGGCGGATCGGGCCAGACCAGGAGCGGCCTGGGCGGCATCGCTGCCCGGGCGAAGCATGACCACCCATGACTGGCTGGCTGACGATTGGTTCGACGCGCCAGCAACCGATGCGACCCCGACAGGGCCGACGCTGAGGAAAGCGACCACCAGGGCCGCCCGGATGAGGGCACGAACTGTGCGCATGGATGAATCCCTTCGAGTTCCATTGTCCGCCGCTCGCCGCCCAATGGGAAGGGGTCCGCGTGCCCGGACGCACCGCCTGCTCGTACCATGCGCCCCATGCCCTCCGACCTCGTCATCACCGGCGCCCGGGTCGAAACCATGGCTCCCGCGGGAGCCATCGCCGAAGCGTTGGCGGTGACCAACGGGCGGATCGTGGCGGTCGGCTCGACCCGCGAGATGGAGCCGCTGACCGGACCCGGAACTCGCTGGTTGCGGCTGAACGGCGAGACCGTACTGCCGGGGTTCATCGACTCCCATATTCACGCCATGGACGCCGGCTACACCATGGGCCTGTGCTCGCTCTACGACCTGCGGGGAACGGATTTCCTCCTCGCCGAAATCCGACGGTACGCCGATGCCCATCCGGAGCGCGAGTGGATCCGAGGAGGCGGCTGGGACGCCATGGACTTCCCGGGAGGCGCGCCGCGCCGTGAAGTCCTGGACGCCATCCTCCCCGACCGGCCCGCGCTGCTCTGGAACTCGGACGGGCATGACGCGTGGGTGAATTCGGCGGCACTCGCCCGGGCCGGCTTGACCGCCAACACTCCCGACCCGCCGCGTGGTCGAATCGATCGCGATCCGGACGGCTCACCCACCGGCACCCTCCGCGAGACTGCCATGGACCTGGTGGACGAGTTGATCACGCCGCCAAGGCTCGAGGACTGGCGCAGCGGACTCCGCGCGGGGCAGGCGCATCTGCTGGCCCTGGGCATCACCGGCTGGCAGGACGCCCATGTCCGCCCACCCATGCTCGCGGCGTACCGCCAGGCGGAGAGTTCCGGCGACCTCCGAGCCCGTGTCGTGGCCGCGCTCCACTGGGATCCCACGGGTGGCCTCGAGCAGATTCCTGCCCTCCTCGAGGCCCGTCGTCTGACGGTCGGACCGCGACTGCGGGCGGACTCGGTCAAGCTGTTCCTCGATGGGGTGATCGAGAGCGAGACCGCCGCCCTGCTGGAACCGTATTTCACGCGAGATGGGCAACCGACCGCCAACCTCGGCATCTCGAACTTCACCGATGACGACCTGCGCGAGATCGTGACCGAACTCGACCGACTCGACTTCCAGGTCCATTTCCACGCGATTGGCGAGGGCGCTCATCGCCAGGCCCTCGACGCCGTGGCCGCAGCTCGCGCGGCAAACGGAAAACGAGCCACCCGCCACCACATCGCCCACCTTGAAGCGATCCATCCGGACGATGTCGTTCGATTCGCGCCGCTGGGAGTCACCGGCACCATGCAGCCGCTGTGGGCCTCGACATCTGACCGGATGGACGACGTCCGACTCGCCTTCCTCGGTCCACGCC
>JAHFBB010000053.1 GCA_023250255.1 Chloroflexota bacterium
TTGCCGACGCGGCCACGCTCGACCACCTCGAATCGAACGGGCTGGTGGCGCTGCGCTATGCCGAACCCGACGGCCGATTGACCGCCGACGCCAATCCGAACGGATCCGCGCGGGCGATTGCCGGGATCACAAACCCCGCCCGCACCATTCTCGGTCTGATGCCCCATCCCGAGCGGGCTCTCGAAGACGAAGTCGGCGGGACGGATGGCCTCCGCCTGCTCCAATCGCTCGATTCCTGGCTCCGCGCCCAGCCGGCCGCGGCGGAGCGGCGGGCTCTGACGACGGCCGACCTGGGGAGGAACGGGGATGACTGACGACACGCATCGTGAACCAGCTGGCCCGCCGGCGGAGGCGGAGGCAATGACCGGGACTCCTGCGGGATCGCCGGCACCGGAGGCCCACGTGGTGCCCGGCGCCGACGGCGGCGTCCGCTGCCCGCGCTGCGGGACCGCGAATCGGGCGGGTGTCTCGTTCTGTGCCTCCTGTGGCGGGCGGTTGATCGCCGCCTCAGCGGCGACGCTTGATCGGCCTGGCGAGGTCGCCGCCTTTGGGGCGTGTCCCCGCTGCGGATCTGCGAATCGGGCGGACGCCGTGTTCTGCGCGAACTGCGGGCAAGCGTTGCAGGCGTTCGCGCCAACCCCAACCGAGCGGCCCAACCCGGCCCGCGCGCGACGGGCGCTCCTGGGCCCGCTTGTTCTGCTCATCGCGGCCGCCGGCCTGCTGGCATCCTGGTTCCTGCCATTTGGCCTGGTCGGGCAGTCCCTGGCCGAACACCTGTTTGGGGCCGGCGGGACCGGACCGGCGTTCTGGACCGCATACCCGGGAGGAGCCAGCGTCATCGAAAGCGCGTTCTACGCGGTAGCCGCCCCGCTTCCGCTCCTGTCCGCCCTGCTGGTGACGCTGGCCGTTGCGGGATTCGTCCGCGCTGTGGCCGGTCGTGGCCAGCGAGCCGGCGCCTGGATCGCCATCGGCTGGTCGACGGCATTCATCGTCGGCTTTCTGGGGGTCGAGGTGGCCGGAGGCTTCGGCTCCGGCCTGATCGGTCTGCTGCGCGGCATGTCACCCGCAGGGCTGATCGGCTTTCTGGCGTCCTTGATCGCCATCGTCGGGGCCGTCACCCGTCTCGCCGACAGTTGAGGTGACCGCAGCGCTGGAATCGCGGGTTGGAGGACTGCCGGCGACTGAGCTCGCGCTCGCTGAGGGCCTCGTCGGGCGGCGGCTGAACCCGCTGGAAGTGGGGATGTTCGTGGCCATGTGGAGCGAGCATTGCGCTTACAAGCATTCGCGGAATCTGCTGGCGACCCTGTCCAGCGAGGGCTCGCGTGTGCTGGTCGGACCGGGTGAGAACGCGGGAGCATTGGACATCGGTGACGGCTGGGCGGTGGTGTTCAAGGTCGAGAGTCACAACCACCCGAGTGCGGTCGAGCCCTACCAGGGCGCGGCGACCGGCGTCGGCGGCATCGTCCGCGACATCTTCACCATGGGCGCCCGGCCGATTGCTCTGCTGAACGCCCTGCGCTTTGGGCCGCAGTTACCCGCCGAGGATCCGTCGGGTCAGACCGACGCTGCCGCCGCGGCACGCAACCGCTGGCTGTTTGGCGGGGTGGTCGCCGGCATCGCCGGCTATGGCAATTGCCTGGGCATCCCCGACGTGGGCGGCGAGCTCGTCTTCGACCCGTCCTACTCCGGCAACCCGTTGGTTAACGCCATGTGCGTTGGTCTTGCTCGACACGACGACCTCGTTCGTGCACGAGCGGCCGGCGCGGGTAACGCGCTCATGCTCGTCGGATCCGCTACCGGCCGGGACGGCATCCAGGGCGCGTCGTTCGCCAGTGTCAACCTCGCCGGCGACGATGCCGCTGACCGACCGGCCGTCCAGGTGGGGAATCCGTTCCTCGAGAAACTCCTGCTCGAGGCATGTCTTGCGCTGGTCGGCAACCCGGATGTGGTGGCCATGCAGGATCTCGGCGCTGCCGGCCTGACCTGCGCCCTGGCTGAGGTGACTGCCCGGGGTGGATGCGGAGCCGATGTGGACCTCGACGTCGTTCCCGTGCGGGAGGCCGGCATGAATCCGTACGAGGTCCTGCTGTCGGAGTCGCAGGAACGCATGCTGCTCGTGGTCCGGGCAGGAGGCGAGGAACCGGTGGCCGCTGCCTTCGACCGATTCGGCCTCCATGCCACGGTCATTGGCCGGCTGCGCGATGAGCCAATGCTTCGCGGACGCTGGCACGGGGAGGTCGTGTGCGAACTTCCGCCGGCAGCTCTGACCGACCTTGCTCCACGCTACAGCCCCCCCGCCGAGCCGCCCGCCGACCTCGCAGCGCGGCGCACGCGAGACCTGACTGCTCTGGCTGGCGCGCCGGCGACCGCGGACGATCTCCTCCGGTTGCTGGCGTCGCCCAACGTCCGTTCGCGGCAATCGATCTGGCGTCGGTATGACCACATGAATGGCACCCGGACGGTCGTGGCGCCCGGGTCCGACGCGGCCCTGCTGCGCGTCGAGGGGACTACCCGCGCCCTGGCTCTGGCCCTCGATGGGCCTGGGCGCCAGGCCGGGCTGGACCCCTGGCAGGCAGCGGCAGCCGCCGTGGTCGAGGGCGCCTTGAACGTCACCGCGCTGGGCGCGACTCCGATTGGCATCACCAACTGCCTGAATTTCGGGTCGCCCGAGGATCGGGTCGGGTTTTGGCAGCTCCGCGAAGCCGTCGCCGGGATGGCGGCTGCCTGCGCGGCGCTTCAGCTGCCGATCGTGTCGGGCAACGTGTCGCTCTATAACCAGACCACTACCGGGCCGATCCTGCCCGCCCCGGTGATCGGTACCGTGGGACTGATCGAGAACCGATCGAACCGCCTGGCCCCCACCTGGCTAGCTGGCCAACAGATCTGGCTGCTCGGCGGCGGCACCGATGACGCGGCCGGCCTGGCGGGTTCGGAGCACGCCTACCTGGCCGCCGAAGACGGAGGCCAGCCGACCATAGACCTGCCCGCCGCAGCGCGCCTCATCGACCTCGTGCCGGAACTGGTCGCCGGGCGCATCGTGACCGGAGCTCATGACCTCGCGCGTGGCGGACTGGCCGTGGCCGCTGTCCGCATGGCGCTGGCGTCCGGCATCGGCATGAATATCGACCTTCCCAGTGGGAGCCTGCCGGTCGCGGCCGCTTTCGGCGAGGCACCTGGTCGCCTGCTGGTTGCCGTGGACCCCGAGCGGGCCGCCTACCTGGAATCCGGTTGCCGGACCGCGGCCATTCGAGCGCGGCAACTGGGGGTGGCTGGTGGCGACGCCATCCAGATTGGTGCAATCAGGGTGGACCTGGAGGCGGCTCGCTCCACCTGGGAGCGCGGCTTCTAGCTCGGGGATTCTCGATCGGCGGGCTCGTCCACGGCGCCGATGGTGCCCAGCGGTGCGTTCTCATCGAAGTCGCCGGTCCAGGTTGGAGTTGCGCCGGTTCGCTTGTGGCGGTATTCGGCTTGTTCGTCCAGCTCACGCCGAGCAGCTGCCGTCCGCCGACGTGCCCGAAGTCGGTCGCCGATGTTGGCCCCCACGATCCAGATCAGGCCGATGACCGCGATCACCCCGATCCCCACCAGGCCAAGGACCAGGATGTTGATCAGGTCGGCGTTCGGATCAGCGGCTCCGGTGGTCATGACGGGCAGAGGGTAGCGCGTGGTTTGGGTACCATGGAGCCGTGCCCCGCCGGACCCGCCCGTGACCTTCTATCAGGCCCACGGCCCGCGCGAGGAATGCGGCGTGGTGGGGGTCTTTGCGCCGACCGCGGATGTTGCGCATCTGGCCTATTACGCCCTCCACGCCCTCCAGCACCGTGGACAGGAATCGGCCGGAATCGCCACCTCAGACGGATCACGGCTCACCCTGCACAAGCGACTCGGCCTGGTCGGTCAGGTCTTTGACGAGGAGCGACTGACCGAGCTTGACGGAGCCGATGGCCGCGACACCCGGCTGGCCATCGGTCATACCCGCTACAGCA
This sequence comes from Chloroflexota bacterium, assembly GCA_023250255.1. GTDB lineage: Bacteria > Chloroflexota > Limnocylindria > QHBO01 > QHBO01 > JAHFBB01. The sequence goes on from JAHFBB010000053.1 coordinate 3,987, forward strand.
CCACCGGTTCGAACACCCTGCCCAACGTTCAACCGGTCTACGCCGCCAGCGACCTGGGCGAGCTCATGCTCGGACACAACGGGAACCTGTTGAACGCGACCTGGCTGCGCGACGAGATGGGCGAGCAGGGTGTCCAGTTCGCCACCGCCTCGGATACCGAGGTTCTCGCCCGGTTCATTGCCCATGCCCCCGGTCGGACCTGGGCACAGCGAATCGAGCGGGCCTTCCATCGGCTGTCGGGGGCGTACACCTTCACCATGTTGACGGCCAACGCGCTGATCGCCGCCCGCGACCCGCTCGGCTTCCGGCCGCTCGTCCTCGGCCGATTTCCCGGAGTGGTCGGTGGCTGGGCGGTGGCGTCCGAGACGGTGGCCCTCGACGCCATGGGGGCGACCTTCGTTCGCGACGTCGAAGCCGGCGAGATCCTGACCATCGACGAGACCGGCGTTCAGTCCCATCGCCCCCAAATTCGCGGTCCCGGCGAACGGCTGTGCGTCTTCGAGTTCGTCTACCTCGCGCGGCCCGACAGCGTCGTCGACCGTCAGCTCGTTTCAGAGTCGCGCCGGCGGATGGGGACGCAACTTGCCATCGAGCATCCGGCCGATGCGGACCTGGTCATCCCGGTACCGGACTCTGCCATTCCGGCCGCCATCGGCTATGCCGAGCAGCTCGGCCTGCCGTATCGGGAGGGTCTGATCAAGAGCCGATACGTCGGCCGCACCTTCATCCAGCCAGCCCAGGCTTCGCGCGAACAGGCAGTACGCATGAAGTTCAATCCGCTGCCGGAGGTCCTGGCCGGCCAACGGGTGGTCGTGGTCGATGACTCCATCGTGCGGGGCACGACCACCGGCCCGATCGTGGCTCTCCTTCGCCGCGCCGGAGCGCGCGAGGTCCATGTTCGCATCCACTCGCCGCCCATGGAGTACCCGTGCTACATGGGCGTCGACACCGGCAGACGAACGGAGCTCATTGCCGCCACCCACACCGTCGAGGAGATCCGAGAGCTGATCGGGGCCGACTCGCTCGGCTACCTGTCCCAAGAGGGATTGATGGCGGCCGTCGGAGGACGGCAGCATGCTCGCTGCACGGCCTGCTTCGACGGCAACTACCCGGTGGACGTCCCCCTGGACGTGGACAAGTTCGCACTCGAGCGCGGGTGAGCGGTTCGTGAGCCGCCGATATCGGGAGGCCGGGGTGGACCTCGCCGAGGGCGATCGGGCAGTGGCAGCCATCCGCGAGATCGCCGCCCGAACCGCGGGTGCCCAGGTCATCGGCGGCATTGGTGGGTTCGGGTCGTTGTTTGCCTTCGACTCCGATCGCTGGCCGGACCCGGTCCTGGTCTCGAGCACCGATGGCGTGGGCACCAAGCTGAAGATCGCCATTGCCCTCGATAGGTTCGACACCATCGGGATGGACCTGGTCAACCATTGCCTGAACGACGTGGCCGTATCCGGAGCCGATCCGTTGTTCTTCCTCGACTACCTGGCCACCGGGCGCCTCGACGCTGATCGCGCGGCCGCACTGGTCGGAGGCATGGCGGACGCCTGCGTTGCCGCGGGTGTATCGCTCGTCGGGGGCGAGACCGCGGAACTGCCTGGCCTGTATGCGGGAGACGATTTCGATCTGGCCGGTTTCTGCGTCGGGGCGGTTGCCCGCGCGGACCTCATCGATGGGTCGGCAGTGAAACCGGGCGACTCCCTGATCGGCTTGCCCTCGAGCGGCCTGCACACCAATGGCTATTCGCTCGTTCGCCGCCTGTTCGGGGCCGACGAGTACGAGACCCACCTCACCGGAATGGACACGACCCTGGCTGAGGCGCTGCTCGTGCCGCATCGGTCCTACCTGTTCGACGTCCGCAGGCTGCGGACAGCGCTGCGCGCGGCCGACGGCGACATTCGTTCCCTGGCGCACCTGACCGGCGGCGGCTGGGCAGGCAACATTCCGCGCACGTTGCCCGCACGGTGCGGAGTGGTCGTCCGGCGCGACGGCTGGACGGTTCCGCCTCTGTTCCAGCGGATCGTCGAGCGGGGGAATCTGGCCGATGGCGAGGCGTTTGCCACGTTCAACATGGGCATTGGCCTGACCGCGGTCATCCCCGCTGGCCTCCAAATGGTGGCGCAGGCGGCCCTCCCCGAGTCGGTGCAGCTCGGCGAGGTCATCACCGTTGCGCCCGGCGAACCGCGCGTCCAATGGCGCTGAGACTCGGCGTCCTCGTCTCCGGCCGCGGCTCGAATCTGGCTGCGGTACTCGATGCGGTTGAGCGCGGGGTGTTGGCGGTGGAGCCGGTCGTGGTCATCGCCAACCATGCCGCGGCCCCGGCACTCGAGGTCGCCTCCGCCCACGGCATTCGGTGGCAGGTGTTTCCGACTGCCGATTTCGCCGACCGCGATGCCCGCGACGCGGCCGTTGGCGCTGCCCTGCGCGCCGCCGACACCGACCTCGCCGTGCTCGCTGGCTTCGACCAGGTGCTGCGCGCGTCGTATTTCCAGGCGTTTGGCGGACCGACGATCAACATCCATCCGTCGCTTCTCCCCCGGCACGGAGGGCCCGGGATGCTCGGGGATGCCGTGCACGCCGTCGTCCTCGCTGCCGGAGACATCGAGTCGGGTGCGACCGTGCACCTCGTGACGCCCGCGGTCGACGCCGGCCGCATCCTGGCGCAG
>JAHFBB010000228.1 GCA_023250255.1 Chloroflexota bacterium
GATCCCGGTTCTGGGCATCTGCTACGGGGTCCAGCTGATGGCTCATGAGCTCGGCGGCAAAGTCGCGCCGGCGGAGCGACGCGAGTACGGCCCAGCCACCATCCGACCCATCGCCGACGAGCCGTTGCTGGCCGGCGTGCCGGCCAGCGCATCGGTCTGGATGAGCCACGGTGATTCGATCATCGAGCCGCCTCCGGGGTTCCGGGGCATCGCCGCCAGCGAGTCGACGCCCTACGCTGCCATGGCCAACGACCACGGGCTGATGGGTCTCCAGTTCCACCCCGAGGTCGTCCACACGCCAAACGGTCGTCAGATCCTCGAGAACTTCGCGTTGGGCATCGCCGGTGCGCGGGGCGATTGGACGAGCGCCGGATTCATCGGCTCGACCGTGGCAACCATTCGAGGCCAGGTCGGCGATGGCCGGATCATCTGTGCGTTGTCCGGCGGCGTGGACAGTGCCGTGGCGGCGACCCTGGTCCATCGCGCAGTCGGCGATCAGCTGACCTGCATCTACGTCGACACCGGGCTCATGCGCAAGATGGAGTCCGAGTTGCTGCGGGCCACGTTCGAGCAGAACCTGGGCATGCAGCTGCGGATGGTGGACGCCAGGGACCGATTCCTCGCCCGACTGGCGGGCGTGACCGATCCGGAGGAGAAGCGGCGGATCATTGGTGACGAGTTCATTCGCGTGTTCGAGGAAGAGGCGACCACCCTTGGCCAGATCGATTTCCTGACCCAGGGGACCCTGTACCCCGACGTCATCGAGTCGAAGACCAGCGCCTCGAAAGCCGCCGCCAAGATCAAGACCCACCACAACGTCGGCGGGCTGCCGGCGGACCTTCGCTTCCAATTGATCGAGCCGTTGCGCCATCTGTTCAAGGACGAGGTCCGCCGCGTCGGCCTGGAACTCGGTCTGCCCGAGGCCATGGTCCTCCGCCAGCCATTCCCCGGTCCGGGGTTGGCCATCCGAATCATTGGCGAGATCACCCGCTCGCGGCTGGATACGCTGCGCGAAGCGGACTGGATCGTGATCGACGAAATCAAGGCCGCCGGCCTGTACCGCGAGATGTGGCAGTCGTTCGCCATCCTCACGCCGATTGACACCGTGGGCGTGATGGGAGATGGGCGGACCTACGCCAACGTGGTCGCCGTCCGCGCGGTGACCAGCGATGACGGCATGACCGCGGACTGGGCTCGCCTGCCGTATGACGTCCTCGCGCGGATCAGCAGCCGAATCGTGAACGAGGTGGCCGGCGTGAATCGGGTGGTCTACGACATCAGCAGCAAGCCGCCAGCCACCATCGAGTGGGAGTAGGTATCCCTATAGATCGATCCGCAGGACGGCCTGGGCCCGCCAGAGGGTCATCCACAGGATGCCGTCAGCGACGACCAAAGCGCCGCTGCCTCGGTCCGAATCAACCACCCACTCGATCTCCCCAGAGTCAGGGTCGATCCGCGCCAGGAACGGGCTGACCGCCTTCAGCCAGACGTCCGTGTCGTCCACCGCGATCTCGTTGACGCTTTCCGGGCGCACGCCATAGTCGAACGAGTCGCCCGTCTCGGTCGCCGGGTCGTAGCGGAACAGGTCGGGGACCGATTCGGGCGGATCTTCGTTCGTCGCCTGGCCCTGCAGACCGACCCAGACCCGGTCACCGCCCGCGGCCACCATGAAGGGATCGACAAGGTCTGTCGCGACGGTTTCAACCGTTCCGTTGCTCGGATCGATTCGGAGCAGTAGGCCGTCCTGGGTGGCGGTAGCCCAGACGTAGCCAAGTCCGTAGGCGATCTGGCCCACCGAGTGACCAAGGGGGTAGGTGGCAACCACGGTGTTCAAGGCTGGGTCGATCCGGACGACCTGGGTCGCGACGATGGCACCGCTCAGCCACCAGATCGCGTCTTCACTCATTGCGGGCCGCCCGAATTGCTGGGGCGTCTGAAACGAGATCGATGTCGCAATGGCATTCGTGGCCGGGTCGATGCGCACCAGCCCGTCCGGGGTACACGCCCAGATCGCGCCGAATCCGGCCGTCAACATCTCGCACCCACCCCCAGGTAGGGAAATCCGCGCCTGCTGGTCACCGTTGGCCGGGTCAAGCCGCAGGACTGCTGGATCGTCGCCGTCGGGCACGAGCACCCATAGGGATTCGTCGAGCAGGACCGGCCAATCTGGGGCTTTCTCGGCGGTGATGTCAAACGTGGTGATATCGGCCAACGGCACGGTTGGCGGCCCGCTGGGAGCAGCGGATGCTGAGGTCGAAGGTAGGGGTTGGGCGCTGCTGCCCCCGGTCGGCTGGACCGAGGGAATGGCGGTGGGGCTGCTGCAGGCTGCGACCAGCGCGGCCACCCCGAGGACGCCGAAACGGGACCCGATGCGCGCGCGCATGCCCCCGATTGTCGCCACGTTGTCAACACGCCCGCCGTCCCTGAGGCCTGATCCGGGCTACGATGGCCCCGAGATGTCCAGCTGGTTTGACAAGGTCCTCGAGGAGTTG
>JAHFBB010000002.1 GCA_023250255.1 Chloroflexota bacterium
CGATCTCGGTGGAAACGTCCATGAACATGGTGGCCGGGGTCATGTCACCGCGTTCGAAGCCCGTTGCCCAGGTGAGTGGTTTGAACGCCGAACCACTTTGACGGTAGGCCACCCCGGCGACGTCGTATTGGCCCTGATGCTGGGGCGTCGCCTCGCCGTAGAAATTCGCGCTGCCGACATAGGCGATCACCGCGCCGGTCCGGTAGTTCAGGGTCACGATCGCGTCGTTGTTGATGTTCTTGTCCTGGAGGGTCTTGATCCAGGTCAGGGCATCGGCGCCGTACTTCGCCTCCAGTTCGGCATCGGTCATCCGGTCGAGGTCATACCCGATGGACGCCCATTTCTCCGCTGCCAGCTGGTAGCCCGTGTAATCGAGGGTGGTTTCGATCTGCAGTCCGGCGCGGTCGATGGCGTCCTCGCTGCCGAGCAATTCAGCAGCCTCGCGACGAACCGCATTGACGAAATGCGGGGCCAGATAGCGTGGCGTCACCGGCACCTGGACATAGACCGATTCCGCCTCGACGGCGGTTCGCTGGGCGCTGGTGATGTACGACAGGTCTTCCATCCCGGCCAGCACGTAGCGCTGGACCCGGATGCAGTCGGCAGTGTCCGGGACGAACAGAAGCGTCCCGCCGTTCCTGTCATCGACCGGAATTCCAGCCAGGGTGGGATCGAGATGAGATGGAGCGCGAACCAACCCGGCGACCAGGGACGCATTTCCCACGGTGATTTCGTTGGTGGGATCGGTCTGGAGGAAGTCCTTGCCAAAGTAGCGATCCATGGCCGCCCACACGCCGTACGCCTGGTTGCCGTAGTAGATCTGGTTCAGGTAGATCTCCATGATCTGCTCCTTCCCCTCCCGGCCGGCGTACGCCGCGTCGAGGCGAAGGGCGAGCATGGCTTCCTTGAGCTTGCGCTCGAGCTGGCGACCCGGGTCGGCGAGCAGGTCGGCGGGCAGCAACAGGTTCTTGACGACCTGCTGGCAGATGGTCGACGCGCCGGAAATGACCTCGCCCGCCGAGATGTTCTGCAGGAACGCGCGAACGATGGCGCGCGGATCGACGCACGGGTTATCCCAGAACGTCCGATCCTCGGCCGCAACGGTCGCCTCGACGATCACGGTGGGAATCTGATCGTAGGTAACCACCTTGCGGTTGGTGACCGCAAAGGTCGCCAGCTCGGTGCCGTCCGCCGAGACGACAACCGACCCTTGTTCGGGGTTGTAGTCGGCCAGCGAATCAATGTCCGGCAGCGAGTTGGCATACGAGAAATAGAGGGCGAGCGCGGCGATCACCATGCCTATCGCCATCAGGGCGAACCCACCAAGAATCACGGCGGGGATGGGGTGGATGCGGGGACCGGCTGCGCTGCCCGAGCGGGGGACGGTCATGCGGGGGCCGACATTAGCAGAGGAAGCCGATTGACGCCGAGGGTGCCCTCCCGTCGCCCAGGAGGCGGGCTACACTCGGCCCCCGATGGATCACTCTGCCGAGGCCGTTGACCGGCTGCTGACCCGCCGCGTTGCCCAGGTGGTCGAACGAGATGCGCTGCGCCAGATGCTGCTGACCAGCAACCGGCCGTTACGCATCAAACTCGGCTTCGATCCGACCAGTCCGGACCTGCATCTTGGTCACGGCGTGGTACTGGAGCGGCTCCGTTCGTTCCAGGATCTTGGCCACCTCGCCGTGCTGGTCGTGGGCGATACGACCGCCCAGCTCGGCGATCCGTCAGAACGAAACATCACCCGGCCAATGCTCACCCCCGACCAGGTTCGGGCCAATGCCCAGACCTACCTCGACCAGTTTTTCCGGGTGGTGGACGAACAGCGGACCGAGGTGCGCTGGCAGAGCGAGTGGTTTGGCGCCTTTGGGTTGGGTGATGTCGTCCGACTCATGAGCCGGTTCACGGTCGCGCGGATGATTGAGCGTGACACGTTTGCCGTTCGGCTGGCTGCCGGCGCCCCGATTGCCATGCACGAGACGCTCTACCCGCTCCTCCAGGCATACGACTCGGTCGCGGTGGAGGCCGATGTGGAACTCGGCGGCACCGATCAGACCTTCAACCTCCTCGTCGGACGGGATATCCAGCGCGACGCGGGCCAATCACCTCAGCAGATCCTGACCTGTGCACTGCTGGTCGGTCTCGACGGCGAGAAGAAAATGAGCAAGTCCCTGGGCAATGCCATTGGCCTGACCGACCCACCCTACGAGCAATATGCCCGGGCGATGAGCATCAGCGATCAGCTCATGACCAACTGGGCGGAGCTGGTGACGCGCTGGGGGGAGGCGGAGATCGCCGGCTTCACCGCCGAACTCGCAAACGGGTCGGTGCACCCGAAAGTCGCGAAGCAGCGGCTGGCGACGGAGATCGTGAGTCGCTGGCATGGCGATGCGGCTGCCTCGGTCGCCGCAGCCCGTTGGGATGAAGAGGTCAGCGCCGGTGAGACCGCGGCCGACGCGCCGGAGCACACGATCGCCACCGGTTCGTCCGGCATGGACCTGCTGGATCTTCTGGTGGGCGCCGGCCTCGCGCGTTCGCGTGGTGAGGCGCGCCGGGCGGTCGGCCAGGGTGGGGTTCGCCTGGACGGCGTGGTCATCGGGGATGAGCGACAGCGGTTCCAGGCAGGGGATCAGCACGAATTACGGGTTGGCAAGCGATCCGCCGCGCGGGTGATCCTCACCGGCTGATCGGCGCGGGAACGGCTAGTGCTTCTCGCCAGCTCCGACTTTGGCCTGGTGTTCGGCGATGACCTTGTCGGCGATGGCCGTGGGGACCTCCGCGTAATGGTCCAGGCGCTGACTGAATCGACCCTGGCCCTGGGTGATGCTCCGCAACTCGGTCGCATAGTGGAACATTTCCGCCTGCGGGACCTGGGCGCGGAGGTACTGATGCCCATCCTTGGAGTCCATCCCCAGGACGTGCCCGCGTTTGGCGGTGATCTGGCCCATGACGTCGCCCATGTAGTCCTCGGGAACGACGACCTCGACTTCGAGAATTGGCTCGAGCAGGGCCGGATTTGCCTCGGTGAAGGCACGCTTGAGCGCCTGGGAGGCCGCGATCCGGAAGGCCATCTCGGATGAATCGACGGTGTGATAGGAGCCGTCGACCAGGGTTGCGCTCATGTCGACCACCGGGTAGCCGGCAAGCACCCCCTCAGCCATCGATTCGCGCAGGCCTTTCTCCACGGCGGGGATGTATTGCTTGGGCACCACTCCGCCCACGATTCGGTCGCCAAATGTGAATCCGCTTCCCGGTTCGCCGGGAGCGAACTCGACCACCACGTGGCCGAACTGGCCGTGACCGCCGGTTTGACGCTTGAAGCGGTTGTCGATCCGGGCCGGGCGGCGGATAGTTTCGCGATAGGGAACGCGGGGCGTGCCAACTTTCACCGCAGCGCCGAACTTGCGTTTCAGTCGGTCCACGATGACGTCCACGTGCGCGTCACCCATTGCCGTCAAGATCGTCTCGCCGGTTCCCTCCTCGCGGTGGACGCGCATGCACGGCTCTTCCTCCAGCATGCGATTGAGGGCCTGGCCGAGCTTGTCGAGGTCTGCCTTCGATTCGGGCTCGACGCTGACCTGCAGGGTTGGGTCGGGGAAGGTGAACTTCCCCAGGTCGACCGCGGCCGGCCGATCGCCGACCAGGGTGTCACCAATATGGGTCGAGACCAGCTTGGCCACGGCCACGATATCGCCCGGCCCAGCTTTGGGAAGATTCTCCTGCTCCTTGCCCTGCAGGCCGAGAAGGTTGCCGATCCGCTCTTCTTCCTTGCGGGTCGCGTTGAACAGATGGCCCTGCGAGGAGAGGCTGCCCGAGACAACCCGAAAGGTAGTCAGCCGGCCGACGAACGGGTCGGCGATGGTCTTGACCACCTGGGCCACAAACGGTCCGGCCGGGTCGGGTTCGATACGCTTGCCGTCGACGGTGGTCCGCCCACCCACCTCCGCCGGCGAGGGGACGTGGCGAACGATCATCGAGATCAACTCGCGCACGCCGATGTTCTTCAGCGCGCTGCCGACGAAGACCGGCACCACCGATCCCTCACGCGTTCCCTTGTGGAGGGCAGCCTCGATTTCGTCGTCGGCGATCTCGTCCCCGTCGAGGTAGCGCAGCATGAGGTCATCGGAGGCTTCGGCGGCCGCCTCGACTAGAGAGACGCGGCGAGCCTCCTCGACGGTCCGCATGTCGTCGGGGATGGGCACTTCGGTGGGTTTGCCCCCCTCGTAGACCGACGCGTGCTGTTCCACCACGTCGACGTAGCCGCGAAACGACTCGGCTGAGCCGATGGGCAGGTAGACGGGGGCGATCTTCGCGCCGAATGCGGCCTTCAACTGATCGAGCACCGCGTCGTAGTTCGCGTTTTCGCGATCCATCTTGTTGACGAACACCATGCGCGGCAGCCCGCGGACATCAGCCAGGTCCCAGACGGCGCGGGTTCCAACCTCGACACCGGCAGTGGCGTCAACGACCACGATGGCGGCGTCCACCGCGGCAAGCGCCTCGACGACATCCGCCTGGAAGTCCGCGTAGCCAGGCGTGTCGACCACCGTGATTCGCGCGTCATCGGCTTCGAAGCTGGCCATCGCCAGGTTGATCGAATGGTGGCGCCGCTGCTCGTCGGGATCGTGGTCGAGGGCGGCGGTGCCCGATTCGACCGAACCAAGTCGGGCAAGGACGCCGGCGTCGAAGAGCATGGCCTCGGCCAGGCTGGTCTTTCCCGCCCCACCATGGGAGATGAGGGCAATGTTGCGGATCCGGTCAGGCGTGGTCGGCTTCATCGGTCTCCTGCGGTCAATGGCGGTCCGCGGATTATAGGAGGGACCGATGATCGGGCTGGCCCGGGTAGAATCGTGAGCGAGACGAACGAGGAGAACCGATGTCCGGCCACAGCAAGTGGTCGCAGATCAAGCGACAGAAGGGCGCCAACGATGCCAAGCGTGGGGCGCTGTTCACCAAATTGACACGCGAGATCATCGTTGCCGCCCGCGCTGGGGGCGGAGACGTGGATGCGAACTACCGCCTCCGAATGGCCGTGGACAAGGCACGCGCTTCGAGCATGCCGGTCGACAACATCAAGCGCGCCATCGAGCGCGCCGCCGGTAGTGGCGCGGATGCTGAGCAATACGAGGAAATCACCTACGAGGGCTTCGGGCCGGCGAACGTCGCGGTGATCGTGGCGGCCATGACCGACAACAAGAACCGCACGGCCAGCGACGTGCGCAGCATTTTCACCAAGGCCGGGGGCTCCCTTGGGCCGGTCGCGTGGCAATTCACTCATCGCGGGCTGATCACCGTCCTGCTCAACGGCAGCGACCCCGACGAAGTCACCCTGACGGCCATCGACGCCGGTGCCGTCGATGTCGGTGGCCCAGAGGCAGGAACGTTGCGCGTCGAGACCGAACCCGGCAACCTGGAGCAGGTCCGCGCAGCCCTCGAGGACCATGGCTTGAGCGTCGAGTCCGCCGAGCTGTCACTCGAGCCAACGACCCGGGTGGAGATCGCCGGCGACCGTGACGCGCGCAGCGTGCTGACCTTCATCGAACGGCTGGAGGACCTCGAGGACGTCCAGGCGGTGTACGCCAACTTCGACATTCCCGACGCGCTGATGGAGCAACTCGAAGCATCGGTCGTCGGTTGATTGCACTCGGCATTGATCCGGGTACGGCTGCCTGTGGCTTCGGCGTGGTGGCCTCGGAAGGTTCCACCCTGCGCTTCATTGATGCCGGCACGGTGCGCACCGATCCAGCCCACAGCGATGCGACCCGGCTGGCCGAGCTGGCGGGTGCGCTGGAGCGGATCATCGATCAGCACCACCCGGACCGGGTGGCCGTTGAACGGCTCTTCTTCCAGCGCAACGTGCGGACGGCCATGACCGTTGGTCAGGCGCGCGGCGTGGCCTTGCTGGTGGCCGCCCGCCGCGGGTTGCCGGTGGGGGAGCCGACACCCAGCGAGGTCAAACTTGCGGTCTGTGGCAGCGGCACCGCCGGCAAGAAGCAGGTGGCGACCATGGTCGGCCGGCTGCTCGGCATTCAACTCAACGGCGCGGGTGACGACGCAACCGATGCGTTGGCAGTGGCCATCGGTGCCCTGCGGCGCGGAGCGAGCGCATGATCGGTTCTCTGCGCGGCCCGGTCAGCCACATCGGCCTGGACAACGTGATCATCGACATTGGAGGGGTTGGCTATCGGGTGGTCGTCGCGCCGGCGGTGATCGCACGCCTGCGGGTCGGCAGCGAGGCGACCCTGTTCATCCATCACCTTGTCCGCGATGACGCCCAGGCCCTCTTCGGCTTCGCTCGGCCGGAGGAACTTGGCTTCTTCGAACTGCTGATGACCGTTACCGGGGTCGGGCCGCGGCTGGCCATGGCGATCATCGGCGCGCACCCGGTTACGCGTCTCCAGATGGCTATCGTCACCGACGACCTGGACGTGCTGACCTCCGTGTCGGGCGTCGGCCGGAAGACGGCCCAACGGATCGTGTTGGAGCTCAAGGAGAAGATTCACGCCGCCGGGATTGCGGTCGGGCCAGGGGCCGTGGCGGATTCCGATGTCGTCGCGGCGCTCGAGTCGCTCGGCTATACCGCGACCGAGGCGCGGCGGGCCGCCGGCAGCGTGGTCGGGGTGGACGGCGGCCTCGATCAACGGATACGCGCGGCACTCCAGGAGTTGGCCCGGTCACGGTGAGCGATCCCCAGCAGGCGAGTATCGAGCATGTCTTGCGGGAGACCACCACCTGGGCGGTCGTGGGCTGCTCCTCGAAGCAATTGCGGCCGAGCCATGGTGTCGCGCGAACCCTGATGAAGCACGGCTATCGGATGATTCCGGTGAATCCCCGTGAGACCGAGGTCCACGGCCAGACGGCATACGCCGACCTGTTCTCGGCCCAGGCCGACGCCACCGAAGCGGGACACCCGATCGAGGTGGTCGACATCTTCCGCAACTCGGCCCAGGCCGGAATCCACGTGGACGAGGCGATCGCCATCGGTGCGAAAGCGGTCTGGCTGCAGCTCGACGTCATCGACGAGGAGGCCGCCGAACGGGCGCGCCAGGCCGGGTTGTGGGTGGTCATGGACCGCTGCCCTGCCATCGAATTGCCCCGGCTGGGCTAGTCCCGGCGGATGGCCAGGCTGATCCGACCGATTGGCGGGCGTGGATCGGCGTAGGTCTTCACCAGCGGATTCGTCTCGCTGACGACCCCCGGATCCCAGGTTCGGTTCTGAGCCTCGAAATGCACTGCGCCGAGCTGCGGCCAGCGCTCGAACATCCGGCCCCCGATCTCATGGACGAGGTGTTGAATCGACAGACTGACGAATTCGTGGAAGACCGTCGCTGCCAGGTCCGCCACCTGGTCGCCGGCGACGTAGCGCGACGCATCGGTCCCAAGCGCGTCAGCGCCATCGGTGTAGTGCCAGCCGATGTCCATCCAGGTGAACAGCGCCCGGTCCTTCCGTTCGGGAAGGGTGGTGTGCTCGTCACGCGCGAAGTCGGCAAAGGCCGAACCGGTGATCTTGATCAACTGAAGCCCTTGCCGCCCACAGACGTGATCAATCAGCGAAATCGATCCGTCAGCACGCAATTCGAGGTCCAGTCGCGCAGTCGAGCCATCGTTTCGATCGCGGGCGAAGAGAACGCGCGAGCCGGTAAAGCCACTGCCGTCGTCCGCGGGCACGATCACCGAGGGATAGGGGAGTTCGCGGCCAAGCATGGAGATGGCCGCCATCTGGGGGTATTGCGTCAGGAACGCGCGCCCCACGTAATCAAGCCAGCCCTCGAGAGTGGCGGCGGGGCTGTCGGCGGACGCGGTGTGAATGAAGTTCTTCATCGTGTCGGTGGCAACGACCGAGCGGTTGTCGCCTTCGGTGTACGACTCGAGAAATCCCTGTCCACGGACCTGGATTTCGATCTCGGCGGCCATCAGGATGTTGTCGCGGCCGCTGAACGGTGACTCGGGGATGGTCGTCACGCCGACAAGCGGCATCCCGTGGGTGCGATAGACGTTGACCTCGGCCTTGCCGTACTGGATGTCGTATTTCACGCTCATTCCTTTCACCGATGTCGGTCGGCTGCCAGAGTATGATCGGGAGCCGGAGGTCGAACGGTCCAGAACTGAGCCTTCCGGCTGAGGGAGTGCCCGTGTCGCGAGTCATCGGCTTTTATCGGACCCAGGTCGACCTGCTGTGGCATTGGCGGATGGGCCCGGGCGCGCTTGCACGGCGCGTCGTGGTCAGCTTGATTGCGGGGATTCTCGCCTTCAACATCACTGCCTGGCTGCTTCCGGGCTGGCTGACCATCAATCACTTCGGCGGGGCACTGGCGGCCGTCGTCTTCCTGTCGGCGCTCAATCTGCTGGTTCGACCGTTGCTGTTGGCGCTGGTCGCGGGCCGCTCGGTCATCGCCCTGGTCGTCCTGACGTTCCTCTTCCAGGCCCTGGCCATCTGGCTGCTCGGCCCGCTGGTGGATTCGGTCACCGTGAGCAGCGGATTCGTGGGTGCCCTGGTCATCTCGTTCGTGTTCGGCGGGATTGCCGGCGCGATCGGCGTCCTGTTCGGCCTGAACGACGAGGATTCGTACTACGGAGCGTTGGTCCGCACGCTGGCCGGTCGGCGATCCGACGTCATCCACACCGATCAGCCCGGACTGGTGATCCTGCAGATTGACGGGCTGTCGCACGACGTCCTGCTCCATTCGCTGCGAGCCGGGCGGATTCCGACCATGGCTCACTGGATTCGAAGCGGAAGCCATCGGCTGGGCCACTGGCAGGCGCTGCTGCCGTCCACCACCCCAGCCAGCCAGGCGGGCATCCTGCACGGGAACAACGACGGTATTCCGAACTTCCGCTGGTGGGAAAAGAAGACCGGACAGCTGCTGGTCGCGAACCACCCTGAGGACGCAACGGTTATCGAGAGTCGCATCTCGAACGGGGAGGGCCTGCTGAGCAACGGCGGTGCCAGCATCAGCAACATCTTCACTGGCGACGCCGACCGGGCGTTCATGGTCATGTCGACCATCAAGGTGAAGACCCGCGGGCTGGGCGAGAGCGATGCCTTCGCCTGGTTCTTCGTCAGTCCCTACAACTACGTGAACATGATCGCCCGCTTCGCGGCCGAGGTGGTCAAGGAATACATCCAGGCGTGGCGCCAGATCCGTAACGGGATCGAGCCGCGGCTCCACCGCGGATTCCCGTATCCCTTCGTCCGGGCGGCGACCAACGTCGCCCTGCGCTCGCTGGGCACCTCGCTGATCACCCAGGAGATGGTCCGCGGTACGCCGGTGATCTACATGGACTACACCGACTACGACGAAATTGCCCACCACTCCGGGCCAGAGCGCCCGGAGTCGCTGGATGCCCTTGATGGCGTGGATCGGGAACTAAAGACGCTATTGAAGGCTTCCGAGACGGCACCTCGTCCGTATCGGTTCGTCGTGTTGGCGGACCACGGCCAGAGCCTGGGCGCGACCTTCCTGCAGCGGTACGGGGTGACCCTGCAAAGCGTCGTCCGCTCACTCATGGGCGGCACCGCCTCGGTCGCGGCGGCCACCGCCGAGGTCGAGGGATGGGGGCCGCTCAACACGTTCCTGGGGGAGGCGTCGCAGGCGAAGGGCGTCACCGCTTCGCTGGCACGCGCATTCACCCGCTCAAATCGCCGTGAGGGTGCGGTGTCGATGGGACCGCAGGAAACCGAGGTCACGCCAGCCGGTCCCGCTGGCGCCGCGGCTCCGGTGGACGGCACGGCGGACGAAGGCTCCGCGAAGACGGATCTGGTGGTCGTCGCCGGCGGCAACCTGTCGCTCATCTACTTCAACGCCAGCGACGAGCGGATGACACTCGAACAGATCAATGAGTTGCATCCGGGCCTGATCGAGGCCCTCGCCAACCACCCAGGGGTTGGACTGCTTCTCGTTCGTTCGGCCGCGAACGGTTTGCTGTGTGTGGGCCACACGGGTATTCGCTATCTCGACCAGGGCCGGGCCGAGGGCGAGGACCCGTTGACGGTATACGGGGAATACGCGGCTGAGGCGCTGCAGCGATTGGACTCCATCGAGCATGTCGGCGACCTCGCCCTGGTGAGCTTCTACGACCCAGAGACACAGGAGATTGCGGCGTTCGAGGAGCTCATTGGCGGTCACGGCGGCCTTGGTGGCGCCCAGACCAGGCCGTTCCTGCTGTACCCCGCCGACTGGGACCTGGACCTTGCCCCGTTGATTGGCGCGCCGATGGTCTACCAGCAGCTTCGTCGGTGGATGGAGGGCGAGATGGGGATGACCTTCGGCAAGCCCGACCCGCAGGCCGAGGCCTAGCCGGCCCCTCGCCCCCGAAGGTCCGCCAGCCGGCTGCCCGCAATCGACAGCGTGTCAGCCAGTGCCCGATGGAGTTCGGACTCCCGGCTGGATGACAGGGACTGCCGGAGTCCGGGGATCAACGCGCGACGGGAGCGCCCGGCGACGAATACGAGGTAGCGGAAGCCAAACCTGGCCTCGTATTGGGCTTGAAGTTCGGAGAGTTCGGCATCCGCGCTCGGATCAACCCCGCCCTGTTCTAGTCGTGACTGCTCGGACAGTCCATCGGTCGCAGCCAGCCGTGGATGGGCATTGATCAATTCGACCTGATCGGCTTCCGGCATCCCTGCGGCCACCAGGGCGGCCGCGGCCAGCAGTTCCTGGTCGTCCTCGAATGGGCGCCGAGCAGCGAGGTGAGCGGCAAAGCGTGGTGCGGGCTCGAACAGGGCGGCGATGGCGTTCGAAAAGTCGATCAGCGAAGCGCCATTCAGTTGGGCGACGGTCGGGAAGACTCCCTGGCTAGACTCGCCCAAACCGGTACTCCTCGGCCGGGTCGTGGGTCTCATTCTCGGACTCGAAGAACACGATCAGTCGGGCGGGCGGATCGTGGCGATAGGTCATCCAGCGCCGCATGCCCCGTCGCAGGAACGTCGCCTCGCCCGTGGTCAGCGCAACGAGATCAAGGACGAGCGGATCGCCTCGCTCCTCCCAGCCGATCATCTCGCGGTCGAAATGACGAAAACGACAGACGACCCCATCACCCTCGGTGTCCAGGCTGATGAGCTCGTAGAACCGTGGCTCACCTCCGCGGACCGCTCGAAACATGCCCAGCATTCCCGCCCCCTGGGCAGGTCCCCAGGTCTCCTCAATCCAGTCCTGATCATGGTCGCCGACCCAACGCCCCGGCAACCAGCCGGCGAGGTCGCCGACGGTGGCGCGAATGGGATGTTCCGGGCGTCCCATCAGCTGCCTCGGTACACCGATGCGCCGTACGGCGAGAGCAACAGGGGCACGTGATAGGAGCGGCGTGAGTCGGTGATGCGGAGGGCCACCGCCAGGCCCTGGAGAAACGCGTCCTCGTCGCGGTACTCGGCAAGGTCGAACAACAGCTGGTAATCGCCCTTGATCAGCTTGCCATTGACCAGATCCGAGATCCGTCCGTCCGCATTCGTTTCACCCTCGCTCACCACTTCGAATTCCTCATCGTCGCCCCGCCGGAAGAGCACGACGTTCACCCCGGCCGCCGGAGCACCGGTTTCGAGGTCAAGAACGTGGGTCGAGATCGTTGGCGACGGATGAGCTGCTGTATCGCTGCGGGCCACGGATTGCTCCCTTCGCGGGCTGGCGCGGTTCCGGGGACTGTCGGGCCGGATATCCTGAGATTCCACCAGCAGCGGGAGCATGCCACATGACCAGTACCGATCAGTTCATGGTCCAGCGGATGGGCAGCGAGGACGGCCCGTTCAGTTTTGCCGACCTTCAGGTCCAGGTCTCCAGCGGCCTGGTCAAGAGTGAGACCCTGTTGCGCCGGGCAGACGCCGAGGGCGCGTGGTTCCGAGCGGCCGAGGCGCCCGGGCTGTTCTCCGACAAGGAGTGGCTGGTGGCGCTCTTGCTGTCCGGATTCCTGGGCTCGCTTGGGATCGACCGGTTCTACCTCGGCCACATCGGCCTGGGCATCCTGAAACTGGTGACCTGTGGCGGATTCGGGATCTGGTGGATCATCGACCTGGTGATGATCGCCACCGGCAGCCTGAAGGATTCCAAGGGCCTACCGCTGCGCCGATGAGGGATATCGCCCTCGTCCGCCGGTTAACCGCCGCAGCCTTGGTCGCCTCGTTCCTGCTGCCGGCGGGGCTGGTCCGTGGCGGACCGGTGGTATGCACCTTCCGCGCGGTCACCGGGCTTCCGTGCCCCTCGTGCGGGATGACCCGCTCGTGGAGCGCCATGGGTCACGGGCGGCTGCGGGAGGCGACCGGCTATCACCTGCTCGGCCCGGCTACCTTCGTCGCGGCCATGGCGATGGTGGCGGTGGGGGACGAGCGGACGGCCTCGGCGATCCAGTCCGGCGGTCGGAACCGAGCCCTGCTCGGTGGCATGGCCGTTGCGTATGGCCTGGCCTGGGCGTGGCGACTGATGGCTGGGTGGCATGACTGATCTGCGAATCAGTGTCGGGGATCTGACCTTTGCAGCCCGTTGGGAGCCCGGCGCGCCGTTGACCCGTGAGGCACTCGCTCCCTGGCTGCCTATCCGCGCGCAGTTGATCCACTGCCGGTGGAGCGGTGAGAGCACCTGGATCCCGTTCGGCGACCGGCGTCTCGATGTGGGCTATGAGAATCACACCTCCCACCCGGCGCCCGGTCAGCTGCTCATCTATACCGGCGACCTGTCCGAATGCGAGATCTTGTTCCCCTACGGCGCCTGTGCCTTCTCATCGAAACTCGGCCAGTTGGCGGGGAATCACTTTGCAACGGTGACCCGGGGTCTCGAGCACCTTCCCGAACTCGGACGTCGGGTGCTGTGGGAAGGTGCCCACGACATTGAAATCGTCGAAGGACCCGGTTGACTGACCTGGTCGTCCGTGGCGGAACGGTTGTCACCGCCGAGGGCACCTCGGTGGCAGACGTGGCGGTGGCCGATGGCAGGATCAGCGCCGTCGGGCCCGGTCTTCCCCCAGCAACCGAAACGCTCGACGCCTCGGGGCTCCTGGTTATTCCGGGGTGCGTGGACGTCCATACCCATCTGCGTTTGCCCACGGATGATGAACCCGACCGCTTTTTTCAGGACACGGTTGCCGCTGCGTTCGGCGGCACGACCACCATCCTGACGTTCAACAATCCTGGGACGGGCATCTCTGAACCGGCATCCCGCTCGCTGATCGCCGGACTGCGGGAGTTTCGGGCAAGAACCGACGCCGAGTCAGCGGTCGATTTCGGCCTCAGCGCGGTACTCAGTGGTCACCAACCGGACCCGATCGCCGAACTGCCCGCGCTTGTGGCGGCCGGGGTGCCGACCGCCAAGGCCTTCATGGTCTATGACTTCCGGCTGACCGATGACCGGCTCTATGCCGCCCTCCGGGCGATGACCGACCTGGGTGGGATGCTCCAGGTGCATTGCGAAAACGCAACGATCATCGATGCCCTCACCGCCGATGCGTTGGCGCACGGCAATGTCGGCTGCCGATACCATGCCCTCACCCGCCCGCCCTACGCCGAGGCGGAAGCGAGTCATCGGGCGATCGCCCTCGCCCGCGCCGCGGGGGCATCGGTCTATCTCGTTCACGTGTCGTGCGCGGATGCGCTCGCCGAGGTCGCGGCTGCCAAGGCTCGCGGCTGGCCGGTATACGCCGAAACCTGTCCGCACTACCTGTCCCTGACCGATGAGCGCTACGCCGCCCTCGATGAGGCGGAACTCATCCGCTCGGTCATCTCGCCGCCGCTGCGCAGCGAGGCCGACCGCCAGGCGTTGTGGCTCGGCCTGGCATTGGGTGGCCTCGATGTCGTGGCCAGTGATCATGTACCCGACCGCCTCGCGGTCGAAAAGCGCGTACCTGCCTCACCGTTCCCGGAGATCAGCAATGGCGCTCCAGGAATCGAGACGCTGTTGTCAGTGGTCTACGCCGAGGGCGTCGCTCCTGGGCGAATCACCCTCGAGCGGATGGTGGACCTGTTGGCCGCCACGCCGGCGCGCCTGTTCGGGATGCCAGCCAAAGGCGCAATCGAGGTCGGCCGGGATGCCGACATCGTCCTGTTCGACCCGGTGGCCGATCGAGTTCTTGCCCAATCCGAGCTGCATCACAGCAGCGATTTCACGCCCTACGAGGATCGCCGGATTCGGGGCGCGGTTCGCACCGTGCTGCTGCGCGGGAGGCGGGTGATCGAGGACGGGGCCTTCGTCGGCCAGCGCGGCCTGGGCCAATTCCAGCAGCGGTCGCCCAGCACGTCTACCTGAGCGCAGTCGGCGTCGAGTAGGCTTCCGGCGTCATGTCCTGCGCCAATTGCGGCACCCACAACGACCCCGGTCGGAAGTTCTGCGTCGAATGCGGCGCACACTTGACCAGCGACTGCCCGCATTGCGGGACCGCCGTCCAACCGGGGATGAAATTCTGCGGCGAGTGCGGCGCCCAGCTGGCAGCGGAGGCGTCTCCCGGCCGAGCCGCGACGCCGGCGACGGGAGAGGAGCCGCAGGCGGAGCGGCGACTGGTATCGGTCCTGTTCGCCGACCTGGTCGGCTTCACCGGGATGAGCGAGGCACGTGACGCAGAGGAGGTCCGCGAACTCCTGACCCGCTACTTCGATGTCTGCCGGAAGCTGATCGATCGGTACGGTGGGACGGTTGAGAAATTCATCGGCGACGCGGTCATGGCGGTCTGGGGGACGCCCACGACGAACGAGGACGATGCCGAGCGGGCCGTGCGAGCTGCACTCGAACTGACAGCGGCGGTGGCGGCATTGGGAGCCGAAGTTGGCCTCCCCGAACTCCGGGCCCGCGCCGGTGTGCTGACCGGCGATGCCGCGGTCACGGTGGGCGCCACGAACCAGGGGATGGTCGCCGGGGACTTGGTGAACACGGCCTCGCGCATCCAGGCCGCGGCGCCTCCCGGCGGCGTCCTGGTGGGGGAGGCCACGAAGCGGGCCACTGACTCGGCGATCATCTACGAAGATGCGGGCACGCACGACCTGAAGGGCAAGACCGAGGCCATTGGCCTGTTCCGTGCGCTGCGCGTGGTTGGTCTGGTCGGTGGGTCGATGCGCTCCCGCGAGATCGAGCCGCCGTTCAGCGGTCGCGAAGCGGAACTTCGCTTGATCAAGGAACTGTTTCATACCGCGGCCAGTGAGCGGCGTCCACACCTGGTGTCCGTGGCCGGTGTGGGTGGCATCGGTAAATCCCGGCTGGCGTGGGAGTTCGAAAAATACGTCGGTGGGCTTGCCGCCGATACCTTGTGGCTCCGAGGGCGTTGCCTCGCCTACGGCGATGGCGTGGCCTTCTGGGCCCTGGCCGAGATGGTGCGTGGGAGTGCCGGCATCGTCGAGGACGAGGACAGCGGCAGCGCCCTGCTGAAGCTTCGCTCGCTTCTGGACGAAACGGTGACCGATCCCGAGGAGCGGCGATTCGTCGACCCACGGCTGTCTCAACTGTTGGGCCTCGAAGCTCGCGGCGCCGGCGACCAGGAGAACCTGTTCAGCGCGTGGCGGATGTTCTTCGAGCGGCTGGCAGACAAACAGCCGCTGGTCCTCGAATTCGAGGACATCCACTGGGCCGATGGCGCGCTCCTCGACTTCATCGAGTACCTGCTCGACTGGTCCCGCGAACACCCGATGTTCATCGTCACCCTGACCCGTCCCGAACTCCTCGACCGCCGACCCACCTGGGGCGCGGCCCGACGGAGTTTCACCTCGCTCTTCCTCGATCCGCTGGCCCGACCCGACGTGGAGGCGCTCCTCGACGGGGCGGTTCACGGGCTGCCCGATCAATTGCGGAGCCAGGTGATCGAGCGGGCCGAGGGGATTCCGTTCTATGCGGTCGAGACGGTCCGGATGCTGCTCGACCAGGGCCTGCTGGCCCGAGACAACGGCGCCTATCGGCCAACCGGACCGATCGGCACGCTCGAGGTCCCCAACACGCTCCAAGCCCTGATTGCCGCTCGCCTCGACGGATTGGCCGGCGAAGAGCGCCATGTCCTCCAGGACGCCGCCGTCCTCGGGCGGACCTTCACCGCCACTGGCCTGGCCGCGGTGACCGGCATGGCCGTGTCCGAACTCAAGCCGGTTCTCGACTCACTGGTTCGCAAGGAGACGCTGACCATCCGCGACGACCCCCTCTCGCCTGAGCGCGGTCAGTTCGCGTTCCTCCAGGACATGGTGCGGCGGGTCGCCTACGACATGCTCTCGAAGAAGGACCGCCGAAGCCGCCACCTGGCGGCAGCCCAGTACCTGGCCAAACTGAGCGGCGACGAGGACGACGTCATCGAGGTCATCGCCGCCCATCGGTACGAAGCCTACTTGGCGGCACCAGACGCGGCTGACACCGAAGAGCGGCTCGCGGCCGAAGACGCGCTCGTCCGGGCCGGCGACCGAGCGGCGTCCCTTGCGGCCACCCTGCCCGCCCAACGCCACTACGAGCACGCGGCCGCCCTGACCGCCGACACCATGCGCCAGGCGGAACTGCTGGAACGCGCCGGGTCCATGGCCGGCGCAGGAACGAGCCCGGAAGAGGCCGCCGCGCTATACGCGGAGGCCGAGCGTCTGTTCACCTCGGTCGGCGCGACCCACCCGGCGGCTCGGGTATCCGCCCGGGCCGCGGAGACGATGTGGGACCTCGGCCGGATGGGCGAAGGCCTGGCCAGCATGGATCGGGCGTTCACCGTCCTGGCGGCTGATCCGCCGGATGCGGATCTCGCGGCGCTGGCCGCACAGATCGGGCGGTTCAAGTATTTCGCCGGTGACGTGGAGGTGGCCGGCCAGCGCCTCGAAGCGGCCCTGGCAATGGCAGAGACGCTCGGCCTCCCCGAAGTCCTCTCCCAGGCGATGAACACGAAAGCCCTGTTGCTTGCGGCCAGTGAGCGGCGGCACGAGGCGCGCGCACTGATGAAGTACGCGCTGGACATTGCCCTGGAACAGGACAAGCCATCCGCCGCCATGCGCGCCTATAACAACCTGACCGATCTGACTATGCAGGACGACCGATACGCCGAGGCGGCTCGCCTGGACGACGAAGGCCTCCAACTGGCCCGGCGCCTGGGCAATCGCTACTGGGAGCAGATCCTGCTCGGCCATGTCTACCCGAGGTACGCCCTCGGCGAATGGGATGAGGTGCTGCGTCGGATGGGCCAGCTCCGGGGCCTCGACGAATCGCTCCACGCCCGGTCGGCGTTTACCCAGGGATACCTTTCGTACGGGTCACGGATCTTCATCCACCGCGGCGACATCTCGGCTGCCGATCGCCTGCTCGCCACCTTCGTCGAGTTCCGTGACTCCGCCGATGCCCAGGAGCGGCTTGAATTCACGGCCGCAGAGGCTGCGATTCTCCAGGCAAATGGAGACCATCGCGGAGCGCTGGACGCGTCCGATCGGGTGCTCGCACTGGTCCACGAGTTCGGCTGGGTCGATGCCCGGATAAAGGAGTCGCTCGTCGTCGGCGCGGAGGCCGCGTTCGCGCTCGGGGACGCCGATTCGGCTCACCGCATCCTGACAACGGTCGAGACCCGCGCGAAGTCCCAGCACCTCCGCTTCCTGGAGGCGCAGTGGGTGCGTCTCCAGGCAAACCAGGCTGGCATCGACCCGACCGTCGCTGCCGACCTGCAGGCCAGGGCGGTCGAAATGTTCCGCGAGATCGCCTCGCCGTTTTGGCTCGCGGTTGTCTTGCTCGAACATGGCGAGGGCCTGGACACGACCGATTCCGAGGCGACTTCGGCGTCGCTTGAAGAGTCTCGCGCCATCTTCGCCACGCTTGGCGCGGTCCCCTGGCTGACCCGGATCGAGCAGTTGGGCGTCATCGCACCTACGGCGGTCTCGGTCGCCAGCGAGGTCCCGGTCGGCTGATTCGGCTGCGGACCGATCAGGCCTGAAGTTGGGACGCGGCGGGGATGGTCAGGAATTCGGCGAATGTGTCGGCGAGCACGAGCTGATCGAGGAGGTCGGTGGCGTCCGCCCAGCGGAGGTTCGGGACCCGGGCGGTCAGATCAATCAGCACCTGGTCGCGGACCTGACAGTACAGGTCCGCAGTCACATGGCGGCCGTCGCTCAGCGGTGCCGCGTGGGTCCGCCACTGCCATAACTGGGCTCGACTGATTTCGGCCGTTGCCGCGTCCTCCATGAGGTCGTGGATGGCGACCGCGCCATTCCCGCCGAGCCAGGCGGCAAGGTAGTGCAGCGCGACCTCGACATTGGTTCGGACGCCTGCCTCGGTCACCCGTCCGCCCAGGACCGCCGTTGTCAGGAGGTCGTCGGCCTGAATAACGGCATCCGGATAGCGGTCCTTCTGGTGGGGTCGAGCACCCAGGACGGCATCGAAGATCTCGGTCACCACCGGCACGAGGTCCGGGTGAGCCACCCAGCTGCCATCGGAGCCATCGCCAGCTTCGCGAAGCTTGTCGACGCGCACTTGCTCGATGGCCCTAGCGGTCACCTCCGGCTCGCGACGGTTCGGGATGAATGCGCTCATCCCGCCAATCGCGTGAGCCCCGCGTCGGTGACAGGTCTGGACGAGCAATTGCTGATACGCACGCATGAACGGGACCGCCATGGTCACCTGGGCGCGGTCTGGCATGATCACCTCGGGCCGCGTCCGCAGCTTCTTGATCAGGCTGAAGATGTAATCCCAGCGGCCGGCATTCAGCCCGGCGGCGTGCTCGCGCAGTTCCCACAGGATCTCGTCCATCTCGAACGCCGCCAGGATGGTCTCGATGAGGACGGTCGCCCTGATGGTTCCGCGGGGGATGTCCAGAGCCGCCTGGGCGGCGACGAACACGTCATTCCACAGCCGCGCCTCGAGTCGGGACTCGAGCTTCGGCAGGTACAGGTACGGGCCTGAGCCGCGATTGAGTAATTCACGCCCGTTGTGGAACAGGAACAGCCCGAAGTCCAGCAGGCTGGCCGAAACCGGCTGACCGTCAATCTGCAGGCGGGGATCGGTCAGGTGCCAACCGCGGGGTCTGATCACCAGAGTGGCGATCGACGGATTGAGGGTGTAGGTCCGCGCATCGGTCTGGATGGTGAGTTGCCGGCGCACCGCCTCGCGAACCGCCCATTGCCCGGTCACTAGGTTGTCCCAGGTGGGGGAGAGGGCGTCCTCGAAATCTGCCATGAAGACCCGAGCACCGCTGTTCAGGCCGTTGACCATCATCTTGGGCTCGGCCGGTCCGGTGATCTCCACCCGGCGGTCGTTGAGGTCCGAAGGCGCCGGGACCACCTGCCAATCGGAATCGTTCCGCAGATCTGCAGTCTCGGGCAGGAATTCGGGAGTTTCCCCGGAATCGATGCGCAACTGTCGCTCGGCGCGATCGGCCAGCAAGCGTTCCCGTTGGCGATTGAAGGATCGATGCAGCGACGTGACGAAGGCCAGCGCGTCGCGGGTAAGGACCTCCGGGGCGTGGGGGTTTGCCGGGGCCGTCAGCACCACCCCGCGTCCGAGCTCGATCACCCCTCGTCCCGCCCGTGGGCGAGCGGCTTGGCAGGCCTGCGAGCCGCGAAGGCAACCAGTCCGGAAGGCGTCATTCGGCCCTCGGCGATGAGCGCTTCGGCCCGGCGGACCATGCTCGGACTCCAGGTGCTGCCCCGGCGCCGCGGCGTGAACCGGTTGGCATAGACCTCGTCGTCGATCCGGCGGGTGATCCCATCAATCCAGCCGAAGCAGAGCGCCTCGTCCACCGCCTGGGGATAGGTGATGCTCGTTTTGGGCACGGCCTTCTTGTAGTAGCCCACCCACAGTTCACGGTCACTCGAGGCATGCTCGGTGAGCCATCGCCGGAAGGCGCTCGCATCGGCAAACACGGTAATATCGAGGTCAGTCAAGCCCACCATCCGGCCTCGGCCGACAGCCATTGCTTATGGGGTATCCGCAACTCATGCCGCTCTATCTTGACACCCACGATCACGTTGCCGGCCTGACCGGCGAAGCCGTTGCCCAGGCACACGCCCGGGACCTGGAAGTGCAGGGAAAATACGGCGTTTCGTATCTCAAATATTGGTACGACGAGGCGACCGGCAAGGTTTACTGCCTCGTTGAGGCGCCCAGCCCCGGGGCAGCCGAGGACGTCCACCGAGAGGCTCACGGCCTGCTGGCGGATCACATCCAGCCGGTCGTAGAAGGGGCCTAGACCTCTTCGCCGAGGGCGACCGCAAGGGCGCTCCGCCGGCCTTCCGCGCGCAGCACGGCGAACGGCCCGCCCCCGAGTCGTTCATCGAGGGTCGCCAGCAGTGCGTCTCGCTCGGTGGCATCTGCCCCGGTGAGGGATACGCCGATCGCCTCTCGCTCGGCATCCGCAAAGCCGACCAGGCGTGCAGCCTGCTCGAGGTCGGAACGAACGAGGGCGCGAGCCAGCCGGTCGCAGGCGGTGGCAAGACCGCCGCGATCTGAGGCCGACAGCCGGAGGGCAATGCTCTCGCGATACAACTGCTCCGCCTGGGCCTCACTCCCCTCAACGGCGGCAATATCTCCGAGGAACATGACCGTCCGGGCGACACCGCGAACATCGCCGAAGGTTTCGAAGATGGTGCGGGCCGATTCGTGGCGGATGCGGGCGTCCGCGGGATCGCCAGCCTGCAGACTGAAATTGGCCGCTCGCCCGAGGGCCAGGGCGGTGGCAATCGGATCGCCGGCAGCCTCGAACCGGGCGATGCTCGTGTCCGCCAGCTGGCGGGCGGCAACCAGATCGCCCTGGCGGGCGGTGACATCGGCGAGGTTGAGGATGCCGAAGGCCGCCCCG
>JAHFBB010000229.1 GCA_023250255.1 Chloroflexota bacterium
GGCGAGCAGCATGGCCGAAGCCTCGAAAATCTGCTCGGCGGGCTCTTCCAGCCTACCAATGGTCACGAACAGGATGCTGCCGATGGCGATACTGACGGCGACCGCAGCGGCCGTGCCCAGCCAAATGCGACCGAAATGACGGGTGTTACCGGTCTTGGCCAGGTAGGCGAGGATGATCGCCACGATCAAGGCGGCCTCGACGCCTTCTCGGAGCCCAATCAACAGGCCGGTCGTCAGGAATCCGATGTCCAAGGTCCCCTCCAACAGTTGGGTCGCTGAGCATTCCAAGGCCGCGCGGACCGTCGGCATGAAATCCTATCGGTTTGGTCGGAATTGCGCAATCAGGCTGGCCGACGGCCCGCAGCGAGTGCCCTAGAATCGGCCTCCATGATCGACCTGTCCCTGACCGATGAACAGCGCGACGTCCAGCGCGCCGCCCGAACCTTTGCCGAGCGGGAAATCCTGCCGCGCATCCATGAACTGGACTCGACCTCGACCTACGACCGCACGATCTACGAGAAGATGGGAGCGGCCGGGTTCCTGGGGCTGCCGATCCCGGAGCGGTATGGCGGATCAGGTATGGACTACATCGCCTTCGCCCTGCTGTGCGAGGAGATGGAGCGGGCGGACACCGCCTTTCGGGTCATCCTGAGCGTCCACACCGGCCTGAATTCGCTGACCCTGCTGCAGTGGGGGAACGAGGATCAGAAGCAGCGCTACCTGGTGCCCCAGGCACGCGGCGAGAAGCTCGCCTCGTTCGGCCTGACCGAACCGGGCGTCGGCTCGGACGCGGCGAACCTGGCAACTACCGCCCGACGGGACGGCGACCGCTACCTGCTGAACGGCAGCAAGATGTGGATCAGCCTGGCCGATACGGCCGACTACTTCCTGGTCTTTGCCACGGTTGACAAGGCGGCAGGCCACAAGGGCATCACCGCGTTCATCGTCGAACGTGAGTTCCCCGGATTTTCGTCCGAATCGCTCCATGGCAAGCTTGGTGTGCGAGCCGGAAACACCGGCATCCTGACCTTCGGCAACTGCGAGGTGCCGGTGGCGAACCGGGTCGGGGAGGAGGGGGAGGGCTTCACCATCGCCATGAGCGCCATCGACCAGGGCCGCTACACGGTTGCCGCGGGGAGCGTGGGACTGGCGGTGGCGTCGCTGGAGGCATCGGTCAAGTACGCCCACGAGCGGAAGACCTTCGGTGAGGAGATCGGTCGCCATCAGCTTGTGAAGCAGATGATTTCGAAGATGCATGCCGGCATCGAGGCGGGACGACTGCTCGTCTGGAAAGCCGGCCTGCTGAAGAACGCCGGCGAGCGGTCAACCCGTGAGACGGGGCTGGCGAAGTGGTTCTGCACCGACCATGCCGTGGCCAGCGCAATGGATGCCATCCAGGTGCACGGCGCCTACGGCTATTCGGACGAGTACCCGGTGGAGCGCTACCTGCGCAACTCGAAGGGCTCGGTGATCTACGAGGGAACCAGCCAGATCCACACGATCATGCAGGCCGATTACCTGATGGGCTATCGCACGGATAAACCGCTGCGCATGCCGCAACCCGCCTGGGAGGGCGAGGCCTAGACCCATGAGCCGGGCGATCGAACTGACCATGGGGCTCATGCTGCTGGTGGTCGGATTGCTCGTCCTGGGCTCGACCTGGATTGGCGATTGGTTCGGCTCGCACGGCTTCGATTCGGACCTGTGGGCGTGGTGGCCCATCCTGCTGATCGTGCTCAGCCTGTTCTTCCTCGGCCCCGCCGCTCTTGGCAACCAGGATCGGCGGCTGCGGGCGGGGATGGTCATCCCGGGCACCATGCTGGCAATCATTGGATCGGCCCTGCTGTACACCAGCCTGACCGACAACTGGGGCGAGTGGCCGTACCTGTGGACAGTCATCCCGTTCAGCGCCGGGCTCGGCATGTATGCCGCTGGCTGGATCGCGGATGCCCCCGCCTTCAAATGGATCGGTGCCGCGGCCGCGATCGGTGGAGTGGTCGCCTACCTCGCGCTGGCCACGGCATTCGGCGGGGAGACGTTCCGGATCATCGGGGGCGTCGGAATTCTCACACTCGGGCTCGCGCTGACCATTGGCGGCCTGGCCCGTCGACTCTCGCGGAAATCGCCTCCCGCCTGACTGCCGCCCGAGTCAGCCCGGGTCGCCCAGGTGGCGGTCAAACCACGCGAGATGGCGCTCCATTCGGTCGATGCGCCGGTCCGGCCGGCCGTAATTCTTCATCTCGTGATGTTCTTCGGGATAGAGGATGTACTCGACCTCGCGCCCGAGTACCTGCAGCGCGACGAAGAACTGTTCGTTATTCCCCGCCGAGCAGACCTGGTCCTCGGCCGCCTGAAGCACGAGCAGCGGAGTCCGAACGGCGGCGACGTTGCGCAACGGCGACGTCGCCCACAACTGATCGACGCCCTGCGAACTGAGCGGGTCCCCGAGTCGAGCACGACGGTTGTAGTGCACCCCGAAATACGACG
>JAHFBB010000054.1 GCA_023250255.1 Chloroflexota bacterium
AGACCATCGACGCGAGGCTCAGCCGGGAAGCACCGCCTCGAGGTTGGCGAGGGGGACGGGTACCAACCGTCCGTCGTCGAGTCGGACCATTCCCGAGGCGGCGAGGATGCCCGAGGAGGGGGCATGAAGGTTGCTGAGGACGCTGGTCAACACCCCGGTCATGCCCAGCGTCGGACGCCGCACGCCAACGACCCGTTCCCCGATCGCGGGCGGGCGGCGGCGGCGTGGAGCTGGCGGAGCACCCTGGACGATGAGATCGTGCTCGGCACCCGACAGGCAGGCCTGCCGACCCTCCTGGGCAGCCAACCAGGCAAAGAGGGCCGGCTCGAGCCCAACGCGCCCAAAACCCTCGACCACCAGAATGCCAAAGTCGCCCTGTTTGGCGCCAAGGGCTCGTCGACGTGAGAGGCCGGCGGCAACGTCCGCCAGCGAACGCGCGTGCAGACCGCCAACCACGATCCCGGCCACTCCGATTGCTCGGGCCCGAGTCAGCGTTTCGGCGGATGCCCAGGCGCCGCCGACCACGATCCTCCCCTCGGCCCCGGCGTCGATCGCATTCGGCCGAAGTTCGTCAGCCGGGGTCGCCACCCCCATCAGCAGCGTGCCGTGGACGGGGGCGCCGCCGCCCCCAACAGCAGCCAGTCGGGCACCAACGACCCGAATGGCAATGGCCTGTGGTGACACTGATTCGACCACACCCTGCACGTGACCGAGGATCTGTTCGGCCGGGCCGGCCGACGCCAGCAGGGCGGTGCCATCGACCGAGGAATAGCCGATGAAGATCGCGTCCTGCGGGGAGCGAACCTCGTGCCGACCGGCACGAGCGATCGGCTGGTCCACCAGGACCGCTGCCCCGGGGCGCGCCAGGATGGCAGTCGCTGCCTCGGCCGCACGCCGATGGAGAGGTCCGGCCACGGGAACCGAGAACGACGGGCCTGGTAGCCGCCGACGGGCAATGACCGTTTCAGGTCCAACCTCGGATCCGGGCCGCACGGCCGGAGTCGCGCGCGAGGGCAGCGAAACCCGACGGATGATCGCCTCAGCCATGATCGGCCGCCGAATCAGGAATCAGGTCCCGGCGGAGCGCGTCCCGCCACCCGCCAAGGACCGCTCGGCGGTCTGCCGGCCTGGATGGCAACTGGATCGGATCGTCCCGAGCATCGACGATCACGCCGAGCGCGCCGCCGCTGACCTCGGCCCGCAACCGTGTACCCCGATGTCCCCCCAGCGAGGTCCCACCCACGAGTTCAATCTCGATCTCCCCGCGCTCTCCCCGACCCAGGGGCAGCACCGCCAGGCTGCCAGCCCGCACCTCCACCATCTCGGCTGGAGGCCAGCCAATCCGATGGAGCTGGATCCGCAGGGCTGGATGCCCGGACCGCCCTCCGCGGGTGACAACCGCCGTTCCGAGCGGCACGAACAGGTCGTCGAGCAGGGTCAGCACGCCTTCCGCCACCTCGCCGTCGGGAAGCGCGCCAAGCACCGGCAGGGCGCCGCTGCCATCGAGCGCGAGCTGAACCACTCCCGACGGGCGGATGGTATCGAGCAGGGTGAGCGCTGCCTCGGCCGGGTGCACGGCCCCGGCAATTCCACGGCCGCCGCCAATGATCAGATCCACCGGTGCCGCGCCACCGGCCTGCCGACGGAGGCCCAGCAGCCGCGTCCGCAGCACAGCTGAACCGATCGCCGCCTCGGCCGGGGTCTGTGGCAGCGTCCCTGGCCGGGACAGCGCATTGACCAGGTGGTCGTGGGCAGTCTGCTCGTCGAGGGTCTGGCTTGTGATCGCGGCCAGTTGGGGTGCCAGATCTCCTTCCGGCAGTTGATCCGGCCGATCGCCCCCGAAGTGACGGACCGTCCGCGCCGCATGGCCTGACACCGTGGCGGTCACCCATGTTCCCCACTCGACGCCGATGTCGACCGCCAGCACGTCGCGACCAATGGCATGTGCCAGGGCGACGACCGATCGTTCGAGAGCGGCCGATGCCCAGCTCCGAGCGGATTCGATCCCTCCAGCCCGCAGCAACTCAGCGTCGAGGTCGGCTCGCAGTCGGACGCCCGACGTCGCGCCTTCGCCCGATGGATCAGTGATCAGGCCGAGAAGGTCGGCCGTTTCGCCGTCGACGCGGCCACTGAGCAGCACCGGTCGGCGGCGACCCCCGTCGGCCGCGACCAGCAGGGCAGCGGCCTCACGAACCGACTCCGCCATGGTCGGTCCCGAGCCTGCCGCCAGCAGCCAGGCGTCGGGCTCGGTCTCCATCAATGCCGCCAGGCGCACCGATGGCGAACGGCCGTCGCCGATGGCGCCAGTTTCCACGACCTCCCATCCGGCCGCTGCCGCAACGACCGCGGCCCGATCGGCCGATCCCGGATCGGAACCCGAAACCGCCAGTCGTCCAATCGGGGGCAACGAGCGAACGACAACCCGCGGCGCATCTGCCAGGATGGCCTCCAGGCGATGATCGAGGCGCGGATCGGCGTGAGGCCGCAGCCGATCGGTCAGGCCGCGAATGAGCGACTCCTGGCCCCAGCCGGTCGGCTGGCTGACGGCAGCCGCAATCCGCCAGCGGCCGCGTGCCTGGCCCACGACCACGCCCTTGGTCCAGCCACTACCAACATCGATCAACAGGGAGAGGTCGGCCATGGTCTCGGTTGTCACGAGTCAGGATCCTGGGCGTAGCGGTGGACTCGCGGCAGTCGGCTGCGGAGGGCCGTCGTGACCTCGTAGGCAATGGTCCGTCGCTGCCGGGCGACCTCGGCTGCCGAGATCTGGTCACTGCCCTGTCGACCGATCAGCACGAATTCATCGTCGAGGCTGACTTCGCGCACATCAGTCACATCCACCACCAGTCCGTCCATGCTGATCGCACCGACCATCGGCACCCGCTGTCCCTGGACAAGTGCCAGTCCATTGTTGACGTGGATTCGGGGCCAGCCGTCCCCGTAGCCGATGGGCAGCGTCGCCAATCGGCTGGCGCGATCTGCTGTCCAGCGCAGACCGTACCCGACCGGCGTTCCCGCGGGCACCTCGTGAATGCGCACCGGGCGGGCATGCAAGCTCAGCACCGGGATCAAATTGGGCGGTCCCATGCCCTGAGCCCCGGCCGAAGGCGGCTCGAGCCACGCAGGCAGCAGCCCGTATAGTCCCAGGCCTGGTCGGATGGCATCGGCGAATGAGCCGATGCCGGCCAGCACGCCGCCAGTCGCCGAGACGTGGACCAGTCCCGGGCTCACCCCAAGGTCGACGAGGCCGTCGAGGACCCGTCCCAGGGACGTCAATTGGACTTCGGTGAAGGCCTGGTCCTCCCCGGGCGCTGCCAGGTGAGTCATCGTGCCCGCCAGCGACAGCCACAAGGACGCCCCGACGGCTGCCGCAACGCCCAGGGCTTGGTCCGGAGTCGCCCCCTGGCGCTGGAGACCGGTGTCGACCTTGAGGTGAACGGCAAGCGGCCGGCCCGCGGCCGCAGCCGCGGTGTCCAGTCGACCGACCGTGGCGAGGTTGTCGACCACCGGCTCGAGGCCCAGGCGGACCACCTCCGCCGCATCTCGCTCGTCGAATCCCCAGAGCAGAAGAATTGGTCCACTCACATCGCCATCGCGCAGCCGGGCTGCCTCGCCGGTGGTCGCCACGGCCAGGCGTTCGACACCTGCGGCGACGAGTGTTCGGGCGACCTCCAGGTCGCCATGGCCATAGGCGTTGGCCTTGACCACCGCAATAACCGCCTTCCCCGGACCCGCCAGCGTCCGCAGGACACCCAGGTTATGTACCAACGCATCGTGGTCGATCTCGATCCAGGCCAGGCTCACGGCTGGCGGCCCTCCCGCAGGGCAGCCATGGCGGTTGGCAGCAGGCTGGCCACGTCGCTGGCCAACACGCCAGCCCGTCCGATCCGAACCTCGGCGAGCTCACCGGCTGCCCCGTGGATGGCAACTGCGCAGCCGGCGGCATCGACCGGGTCGAGCCCGGCCGCGAGCAGCGTGCCGATGGCACCGGCCAGCACGTCGCCGCTGCCGCCCGAGGCCAGGGCCGGGGTGGCCACCGTCGACAGGAGGGTGGGGCCGTCCGGGGCGGCAATCACCGTCCGCGCGCCCTTCAGGACGACGACCTGGCCCCAGAGAGCGGTCGCGGCCTGCGCGGCACGGATGCGAGCCTCGTCCTCGTTGGGCGGAATGTCACCTCCTGCCCGCATGAGGCGTGCGAACTCGGCCGGATGGGGCGTCAGGACGAGCGGAGCGCGGACGGACTTCCACCACCGCTCCTGTTCGGACAGCGCGACCAGAGCGTCGGCATCGACCACGGTCGGTCGGCGGACCGCTGAGATGAGTTCGCGCGTCCGCCGGAGCGTCGCCTGGTGGCGGCCCAATCCTGGACCAATGACCAGCGCGTCTGCCTGTGCCGCAGCCGATGCGGCCTGCCGCCACCCACCGGGCGAGACGATGCCCCGCGCCTCTTCGGCGAGGAAAAGGGTCGTCACCTCGGGAATGCGGCCGAGGACGGCCATGCCCACCGATTCGGGAAGCGCCAGGCGGACAAGGCCGGCGCCGCTGCGGGCGGCGCCAAGACCGGCCAGCAGGGCCGCACCGGCAAACTCGAGCGATCCGGCAACGACGAGGACTTTGCCGAACGTTCCCTTATGAGCATCGGTTGGACGCGCGGGCAGACGTTCCGCGACCCATTCGGCGGTGAGAATGATTTCGGCGCTCATCGGTCGCCGGTCCCTTCGCGGTCTGCGAGGGCGACCGCCACGGCCATCCGCCGCTCGTGCGAGATTGACACGGTCATCTCGCCCAGGCCGAGCCGCTCTGCTCGTCGGGCCGCTCGCCCGTGGAGATAGACCTGCGGCTGACCGGCGAAATTCGGCAAGACCTCGATCTCCCTCCAACCCACGCCGCGGACACCCAGGCCGAGAACCTTGCTGACTGCTTCCTTGGCGGCCCATCGCCCGGCGATCCGTTCGATCCGGTTGCCGCAATAACGGGCCTCGGCATCGGTCAGGACCCGATTGCGGAAGCGTTCGGGATGCCGGGTCAGGACGGCCGCAATCCGGTCCAGGTCGATGAGATCGACCCCGAGCTCGTGACGCGTGCCCACCGGACGAACCGCTACTCGACGGTGACCGATTTGGCCAGGTTGCGCGGCTGGTCTACGTCAGTTCCGCGGGCAACCGCGACCTCGTAGGCCAGCAGCTGCAGCGGCAGGACGGCAAGGATCGGGGAGAGTGCCTCCTCGGTCTCCGGAACGTAGACGATGTCGTCGGCATACCGGGCGATCTCCGAGTCACCGACGGTCGCCACCGCCAGCACTGTTGCCTCGCGGGCCCGGACTTCCGACACGTTGGAAACGACCTTCTCGTAGGTCGCGGACCGGGTGGCAATGGCCACCAACGGGGTGTCGGCGTCAAGCAGGGCGATTGGGCCGTGCTTGAGTTCACCGGCGGCATAGCCCTCGGCATGGACGTACGACAGCTCTTTGAGCTTGAGGGCGCCCTCCATGGCAATCGGGTAGCCCACTCCGCGGCCGATGAACATCACGTCGCGAACCACGTTCCACCGCCGGGCGAGTGCAGCCATCTGGGGCGCGCAGGCAAGCGTCTCGCCGGCCAGCCGCGGCAGTTCGCGCATGCCCAGGCCGAGTTCCGCCAGCCGAGCTGGATCCAGCGTGCCCCTCAGCCCGGCCAGGTGGAGACCGATCATCTGGAGTACCAGCACCTGGCCAACGAACGCCTTCGTCGAGGCAACCCCAATTTCCGGTCCGGCCTGGAGGTAGACGGTGGCGTGGGCCTCGCGGGTCAGGGCGGATCCGACGGCGTTGGTGACGACCAGGATGGTCGCGCCCTGCTCGGCTGCCCAGCGAGTGGGCGCAATGGTGTCCGCGGTCTCGCCCGACTGGCTGACGCTGATGACCACCGTCCGGTCGGTGATCGGTGGGGGCGCGTAGCGCATTTCCGACCCGATCTGGGCCGCAACCGGCAGTCCGAGCCACTCCTGGAACAGGTAGGCGCCCACCTGCGACGCGTAGAGCGCCGTTCCACAGCCGACGATGTAGATCCGATC
This sequence comes from Chloroflexota bacterium, assembly GCA_023250255.1. Classification (GTDB taxonomy): domain Bacteria; phylum Chloroflexota; class Limnocylindria; order QHBO01; family QHBO01; genus JAHFBB01. The sequence goes on from JAHFBB010000054.1 coordinate 6,052, forward strand.
CGCCGCGCGCAGTCGATCCTCGATGTCCGCCAGTTCGACCAGGTGCACCCGGCCGGCTCCATCGACCCGGCCGCGAAGCGCCTCCTGGATGGCATATGGCTGCTCGTAGATCTCCTTCAGGGTGAAATGGGGATAGCCACCCTTCTCGGCCGCCTCGATCGTCCAATCGATCTCGGTGACCGGGCGCTCCACCGGATCCCCTGCCAGATCCACCGTCCGAACCGTCCCGGCGCGCACCTCGGCAATGTCGCCCTCGTGGAGGATGACCATCCGCTTGGTGTGCTCGAGAATGGCCGGCACGTCGCTCGCCAGGAACCCTTCGCCCTCGCCCAGTCCCACGAGAAGCGGCACATTCAACCGGGCGCCGACGATGAGTTCGGGATGGTCGGTGTGCATGGCGCCGATGGCGTATGCGCCGCGCACCTCGTTGAGCGCCAGGCGCACCGCCTCGAGCAGGTCGTCGTGGTAGTGCGACTCGATGAGGTGGGCAAGGACTTCGGTATCGGTCTCAGAGGTGAACCGATGGCCGTCCGCCTGCAGGCGGTTCTTGAGCTCGATGTAGTTCTCGATGA
>JAHFBB010000055.1 GCA_023250255.1 Chloroflexota bacterium
CTCGACGGCCTGAAGGCGCCCGAACGACTTGCCCAGGCCCTCTGCGACGATCATCCGCGGCGACCACGCCGAGGGACGAACCGCGCAATGAGCCGACGCCCCGGATGGCCCACCGCCTCGGTGGATTCACCATGCAGGACGGCCCTGAACCGTGGATCGTCCGCGGTGACGTCGGATTCGACATGCCCGTCCGATAGGCGGATGACCCGTTGGGCGCTGCCGGCCACGCCCGGGTCGTGAGTGACCACCACGACCGTCAGGCCGCGCTGCATGTTCAGTTCGGAAATCATTGCCAGCAGCGCGGTACTCGTCGCCGAATCGAGTTCCCCGGTGGGCTCGTCGGCCAGCAACAGGGCCGGCTCGTTGATCAGCGCCCGCGCGATGGCCACCCGCTGTTGTTCCCCGCCGGAAAGCTCGGTTGGCCGGTGGCGCATGCGATCCCGCAGGCCAACCAGCTCGAGGAGTTCCTCGGCGCGCTGGCGTCCGTCAGGCCGGCGAGGCCCGTAGCGCAACGGCAGCTGGACGTTCTCGACGGCGTTCAGGGTCGGAATGAGGTTGAACTCCTGGAAGACAAAGCCAATACGCTCGCGGCGCAGGGTCGCCAGGCTTGATTCGGAGGCCCCAATGACCGATGTCCCGTCGATCGCCAGCTCACCGGATGTCGAACGGAGCAGGCAGCCAACCAAATCGAGCAGGGTGGTCTTGCCGCTGCCCGAGCGGCCCATGACCGCGACGTATTCCCCCGCGCTGATCTGCAGCGAGATGCCGTTCACCGCGCGGACCTCGGAGGTCCCACGCCGGTAGACCTTGACCAGGTCTGTCGCGGAGACGATGACCCGATCGGTCATTGGTTGCGCAATGCCTGCACCGGGTCCAGGCGTGCAGCTCGGAAGGCGGGATAGATCCCGGCCAACGCCCCGAGGATGGTTGCGAAGGCGAACGAGCGCAGGAGCAACGCGGGCGTGATCAGGAAGACGGTCGTTCCCGAGCCGGCAGTCTGGGCATTGAGTACGAATACGGTGAGTGCCCCGAGCGACAGACCGATCAGGCCGCCCAACGCCCCCAACAGGGTTGCCTCGGTCAGGAATTCCCGGAGAATGGCTCCCGTTGGCGCACCGACAGCCTTCTTGATCCCGATTTCGCGCACGCGCTCGCTGACGGTCATGACCATGGTGTTGATCACGCTGAGACCACCGACCACGACCGCAATCACACTGGCACCGACAATGATCAGGTTGAAGACGATCGTGAACTCGCCGAGCTGGGCCTGCACCTCGGACGGACTGACCGCCCGGATCCCGGGAATCTCGGCCTCGATCCGGTCTGCCACCGCCTCGACCTCGGCGAGATCGGTCGGGAACACCTCGATCTGGGTAGCCAGTTCATCGGTCTCGAAGTCAATGACCTCCGGCGCGGCATCCACGAAGATCTGTTGCGCGTCGGCGAGCGGGACGTAGGCAATCTTGTCGGGGAAGGTCAGGGTCCGCTCGAGAACCCCGATGACCTCGAACTCGACCTCCCGAATGGTGAGCGAGTCACCAACCCGGACCGCGTAGCGCTCGGCGATATCGGCCCCAATCATGGTCACCTTCGACTCTCCGACATCGATCAGCCGACCATCTGCCAGCGGGAGCGGGATGGTCGGGTCATACCACGTCTCGGCCTCGATGCCGGTCATCAACGGCGGGAAGTCGAATCCGCCACCGACCTCGGGGTCGATCAGCATCTGGACCACCGGTGACGCCCGGTCGACGCCGTCGACCTGCTCGATCTCCTCGGCCAGCGCCCGGTTCAGTGGCCTGCCGCCGCCGCCAAGACCACCCCCGCCGCCGGCATCGGCAACGAAGATACGGCTCTGGAAGTAGACGTCGCCGCCATCAACCAGCACGTTGAGCTTTTCAGCCAGGGCCCCCATGACGGTCAGCGCGAACACGCCTATGACAATCCCCAGGACGGTCAGAGTCGTGCGCAGTTTGCGGCGCGCAATGTTGCGCAGGGCTTCGGTCACGGTCGGCCGATGCTAGCAGGGGACTCCCGATGACGCGGAAGGGGGCCGGACGGCGGAACCGCATGGCAAGATCGGGCCATGCCAGAGCGAACCGTTCGTTCCCGAACCGCGTTCTCCGGCCGGCTGCTCACGCTGCGAGTGGACGACGTCGAGATGGCCTCGGGTCGACCCGCAACGCGCGAAATCGTGGAGCATCCCGGTGCGGTGGCGATCCTTGCCTGGGACGGTGAACGGCTGGCCGTCGTGCGCCAGTGGCGGCAGGCCGCGGGGACCGAGATGACCGAGATCCCGGCCGGAACGCTCGACCCGGGCGAAGAAGTCCTGGCGGCCGCTCAGCGCGAACTGGCGGAGGAATGTGGACTGGCCGCCGCCAGCTGGCAACCCGGCCCCGCGTTCTACACCGCACCTGGCTTCTGCACCGAGCGGCTATCTGTCTTCCTGGCCACCGACCTGACCTCGACGGTCGCGGATTCGCCCGACGACGAGGAACTCGAGAGCTCGTGGCTGACCCTGGCGGAGGCACTGGCCGCCGTGGCCGACGGAACCATCCGCGATGCGAAATCGCTGGTTGGCATCCTGTGGCTCGCTCGCCGGCTCGGCGAAACGGGACCGGCCTCTTAGCCGGCGAGGTCCACGGGCCGCAGGCGCGGGCTATCCGTGCGACCGGGAATACGGCCCCGTTTGGCGACCGGATGGCCGTCGATTTCCTTCAGGTCGCCGGTGAAATCGATAGGTCCGGCATCGGAGATGGCGGAGCCCACCGCAAACGAATCCACGGGCGCCCCGGCGTCCTTGAACACGGTGATCCGCTCGACGTCCATTCCTCCGGAGACGACGATCCGGACCTTCGGGTGGCCCGCCTGGTCCAGCCGCGCGCGGACTTCCTTGACCAGTTCGGGCGTCACCCGGCCCCGCTCAGACGGAGTGTCCAGCCGCACCCCCCACAGCCGATCGCCAAGTGCTTCGGCCACGCGCAGAGACTCCTCCGCCTCGTCCTTGAACGTATCGACCAGCACGATCCGCGGGACATCGGGATCGATATGGCGGTCGAACGCCTCGGCGGCCCGGACCGTGTCACCAAAAATCAGGACCAACGCATGAGGCATGGTCCCGGTGGGCGACAGTCCGGCCATCCCCGCACCTGCCGGCGTGGACGCACCGATGCACCCGCCGACAACCGACGCGTAGTCCATCTGGTCCGCGACCTTGGGGTGAACGTGCCGCGCCCCGAAGCCGATGACCGGGATGGGTGCGGCCGCCTCGACGATCCGTCGCGCAGCGGTCGCCCAGCCCGAACACTGGGACAGGGTCCCGAGAATTGCGGTCTCGTACAGGCCAAACGCGGAGTAGCGGGCCGTGATCCGCAGGACGATTTCCTTGGCGGCAAATGCCTCCCCCTCACCGAGTGCCTCGACGAGCGGGTTGGGATCGTGGTGGTGCTCGGGTCCGAGGATCCGCCGCAGGTAGGCGACGACCTCCTGGATGCCACACAGGATGCCATCGCCCCTGGGAAAGACCTCCATGGTCACCACCGGGTCGAGCTGCTCCGCCTGGAGGATGGTTTGGGCGCGGTCGAAGTAGACGTCAGCGGTCGCGCCCGACAGGACGCCGGCATCGGGCTCAAACGGCCGGGACGGGCTCATCGCCGGCGAGTGTAGGGCCTAGGTCCGTGAACGGCGACGATGGCGAAGCGCGACGATGCCGGCTGCGAGCAGAGCGGCCGCTCCGACAGCGGCCGCCACCACCCGCATCAGTCCCGCCAGCCACGCGCCGTCCAGGGACTGGACCACGCCGGTACTGAGGTCCGCCGCCGTGCGCAGATCGCCGGTGGCGAACGCGCCGGCGGCACGGTCGAGGGTCTGCTCGAGAGGCTCGATACCCAGCAACCCGACCTCCTCGAGGAACGAGCGGGGTTCGGCCACACGCTCGCTGGCCGCGACGTGCGCGTCCACCACGGCCGCTTCAGCCGCGATCTCGGCCTGGGCCGCCTGACCTCCGCCGAACTCACGGAAACCTGCGGTCAGACGATCGGGGACGGTCAGTCCGGCCGCGGTGATGTCAACCACTAGGGCGTCGCGCGCCTCAAGCCACGAAGCGGCTTCGGCCATCGCGGTGTCGGCAGCCGCGAAGTCCCAGGCGGTCAGGGCCACCACCACCGGATCGGGGAGGCCGAGTTCGCCAGCATCGTCGGCGAGGACGAGCGCCCGCTGCCGGGACGACTCACGGGCGGACAGCTCGGGACCGGCGGAAGGTCCGAAGATCGTGAGCAGATCGGCCGAATCAAAGACCCGGGTGCCCAATGGCTCGGCCAAGTCCACGAATTGGCGCGTGTCGGCTGCCAGACCTGGACGCATGGCCGGGTTGCCCGATACCGACGTGTATCCGCTCAGGCCATCTCCGACGGCGCGCATGACCTCTTGCAAGCCGGGCTCACCAATTTCGGCCGCGACGTCGCTGATCGCCGCCCAGGATGCGGCGTATGCCCAACCGTCCGCCGGATCCAGCCCTGGGGACCACTCGGTCAGCGGGATCGCATCGGCAGCCAGTCGAGCGGCTTCGCTGACCGGGTCGTAGGGCAGGATGATATCGGCGCCATCGGCCACTAGCGAAGCAGCATGCGAGGCGAGGCCCTCGCGCAGCCATCGGTCAGCGAGCAGAGTCGCCCCATACCACAGGTGAGCCAACTGGTGAACGACCACGAAATCGGAGGCATTGAAGCCGATCTCGAGCTCGTCGGCGGTCACGGTCGGCTCGCCGGACGCGGCGGACTCGACCAGGGTTACCGTTCCACCGCCGGGGTAGGGCAGGCCCACGACCTCCTCGAGCGCCGGCAGGGCGTCCGTCGCCAGGGCCAGGATTCGATCTGCCCAGGCCGGATCGTCAGGCCAGGACCGGACCCGTAGTTCGACCGTGGAGCCAGCCAGCGGAACGGTGGCGCTGATGGTCACGAGGTCCTCGCCAGGCCGCTCGGCGGCAAGGTTGACCAACCAGTGCGCTGGATCGGCAATCGGCCCGCTCGTCAGCCGAAGGATGTCGCCATCGGGAGTTGCGGTCATCGTGTCGCCGCTCGTGCGGACAGCGAAATCCGAGGGCAACTCCACGGTCACCGAACTCGACGTGCCGAAACCCCAGACCGGGAAGGCCACGATCCCGGAACGAACCCGTATGGCGGGATCGGCGCCGTCGACCAGCCGGTAACTGAAGGCAATCTGAATCGACTCGCCGCTGGCGATTGGCTCGCGAAGGGGAACCGATGCGACGGCAATCCCCGACCGGTCGCCAATGGTCGGGGTCAGGACCCCGGTCGGATCAGCGGCCGCCGGATCCGAGGCACCGGCCTGCACGGCGAATTCGATCACGGTGAACACTGATTCGGCATTCGCGGCGTCGGGGCGCGTGTTGGTGAAGGTGATATCCAGCCCAACGGTGATCACCCCGTTGTCCGGGTCGACCTGGTAGTCGGCAACCGTGACCATTTCGTAGTCGTCCGCCGCCCAGCCGGGGCTCGGCGCAACCAGCAGGCCCGCGCCGGCGAGGATACCGGCCAGCAACCCACCCAGGCATCGGCGGCTCACTGGCCTCTCCCGAACAGCCGCCGGCGCCAGGACCGCCGGGGAGGTCGTTCCATCGGCGCAGGCGGCGAGACCCACGGCGGCATGGTCGCTTCCACCTCCGGACCGTAGCGCTCCAGGAGTGGATCGTTTCGACCCGCTCGCCCTTCCCAGTCGGGGAGGCGTCCGCGAGATGCCACCGCTGGAGCGGTCACCTCGAGCAGGCGGTCGGCGACGACAACCAACCGGACCAGGGCCTGGCCGAGGGCGACTTCGGTCACGGATGAGGGCGGCAGCTCGGTCATCAGGAGCGGCCGGTCATCCTCGCTGAGCCCGAATTTCACAAACGGGTACTCCCCATTGGCATGGAGCATTTCGAGCAGAACGCGCCGAGGAGCCTCCATCTCCGACGGCCCGTAGTGGGCCCACAGGTTGAGGCCAACGCCGTCGATCCAGACCACCGTCACCGGCAGGTCGAAGCGTCGTCGCCCGTCCAGGACCAGGTCGCGGGTAACCACCTGACCTGCCCCATCCCGCGGGGCGGCGATGACCTCGACGCCCAGTGCAGCCAGCCACGCGTCCAGGTTCGGCGCGGATTCAGCCAGGATGGGCCACCGTTTCGCCAGACTTCACCGAGCGTTGGGGAAAATCAGCTTCCTGTACGCCTGGGTCGATCCGACAGTTCCGACCAATGACCATGCCGGCCGGAACCCGGGCCTGTTTGCCCACCAGGGTCAGCCCGCTGTGCAGCCGCTCGGGCTCGCTGCGGTTCGGCCGGAGATCGTCGCCATCACCGACCCGGGCATCGGCTCCAATGACGCACTCCTTGTCGATGATCGCCCGATCGATCACGGCCCCGGGACCGACCTCGGAGTCGAACATCACGATGGAATCCCGAACGACGGCCCCCTCCCCAACCCGAACCCCGGGCGACAGGATCGATCGCTCGACTG
>JAHFBB010000056.1 GCA_023250255.1 Chloroflexota bacterium
GAAGTAGCCCGGCTCGGGATGAAATCGAGCGACGACATCGGTCAGGCCCCAGTCCACCAACCGCGCAATCCGTTCCCGTTCCGGTTCGGAGACATGGGTGGCACCGTGGACCGCGGCCGGATCCCAGACGTCGCGGTCGGTGGGTGCGACGTTGAAATCGCCGCAGAGTACGAGCGACGAACCGGGTTCGTTGGCCGCGCGCAGCCACGTGTCAAGGTGGTCGAGCCAGGCGAGTTTGGCGTCGTAGAACTCCGAACCAACCACTCGCCCGTTGGGCACGTAGACCGATGCCACCCGAACCCCGCCGCAGTCGGCGGCGAGGAATCGGCCGCCCTCATCGGTCCAGTCATCGGTTTCAGGCAGGCCAACCTGGACGACCTCCAGCCCAATCCGGGAGATCACCGCCACCCCATTCCACTGGCCCAGGCCGTGGTGGGCGACCTCGTAGCCCAGAGCCGCGAAATCGAGCAGCGGCATGGCCGCATCGGTCAGCTTCGTTTCCTGGAGGCAGAGGATGTCCGGCTCCATGGCCTTGGTCCAGGCGAGCACCCGCTCGAGGCGGGCTTTCAGCGAGTTGACGTTCCAGGTGGCGAGACGCACGCGGACCTGCGCGGACCTACAGCAGGGCCAGGATTTCGGCCCGTTTGGCGTCGTATTCGTCCGGCGTGATCAACCCCTCGCCCCGGAGTCCCTCGAGGCGCCGCAGCCGATCCGCGGCATCAACCGGGTGCTCGGGATCCGTTGGCGCGATCTCGTGCTTGGCCTCATCGCGCCGGCGCTGGAGGGAGGTGGCCATCGTGCCGGCCAGGGCTGAGAAGGTCGCAATGCCCACGACCATCATCACCATCCCGGCCGCCCGGCCGCCCGGGGTCGTGGGAGTGATGTCGCCGTAGCCAACGGTGGTGGCGGTGACCAGTGCCCACCAACCCGCGTCGAACAGGTTCTGTACTTCGGGGTTGGTCTTCGATTCGGCGAAGAAGAACAGGACCATGGCGATGGCCGTCACTGACGCCCAGGCCACGAAGAGCAGCCGGATCGTTGCGTCTTGGCCCAGGTATTCGACGATCCCCAACTGGGCCGACATCCCCTTCGTCGCGCGCAACAGCCGCAACAGCCGCAGCAGCCGCAGCAGCCGGAAGCCCCGCAGGGCCGGGATGAGGGTCACCACGTCGATCCAGTGACCGCGGAGGTACGCCCCACGATCCCAGGCCGCCGTGAAGCGGATCACGAACTCCAGTGCGAAGATCACCGTAATCGTGTTCTCGATGAAATCGAACGTCTGGTTGCGCTCCTGGGCGCCCAGCACCAGCCAGGCAATCACCAGGACCCCCATGAACGCTTCCCACTGGAGGTCGTAGCGCTCGAAGAACCCGTTGATCGCGGTCCGCAGGCGATGCATCGACAGCATCGTAACGCGGGCTAGACTTCCCACTCACTCGAATTGTGGAGGGCGACCATGCTCAGGGGAGCCTGCCCGTTCTGCGCCACCGAGATCCCGCTGGCCGCCACGCGCTGCCCGCACTGCACCAGCCAGCTGAGTTAGGACCGCACTGCGGGTGATGCGCCCGCTGGACGCCGTCTTGGTCCATCCGCCGGGGGCGGCGTTCGGGCGCGCCTTCGACAATCCCGCCCACGGCTTCCGGCACCCGGTTGATTTGCTCGTCGCCCAGCGTGAGCACGAGGCCTACTGCAACCTGTTGATCCGCCTCGGCGTGGACGTCCATGTGCTCGAGGTCGAGACCGATGACCCCGACCTGGTCTATACCTTCGACCCGCTGCTGCTGACCGATGTCGGGGCCATTCCCCTCCGCCCGGGCAAGCCGAACCGCGCCGGCGAGCCGGCGGTGGTCGAGGCGTGGCTGACCGAACGGGGCGTCCCGGTCGTGGGCCGGATCGAAGCGCCGGGCACCATCGAGGGAGGCGACGTCGCGTGGTTGAGGTCCGATGTGGCGGTTATCGGTCGGTCATTGCGCACGAACGATGCCGGTGCCTCGCAACTGGCTGAGCTGCTCGCCGCGCTGCTCAATGCCCAGATGCGGGTCGTCGACCTGCCGTACTGGCGTGGGCCGGACGAACTCGTCCACCTGCTGTCGGTCATCTCGCCTCTAGCCGATGACCTGGCGGTCGTCTACCCACCGCTCCTACCCGCCGGCCTCCACGGATTGCTGACCGACCTGGGCATTCGCACCATTCCGGTCCCCGACGATGAATTCGAGACGCTCGGCTGCAACGTCCTCGCCATCCGGGCCGGGGTGGTCGTGGTGGCGGAGGGGAATCCCGTGACGCGCCAGCTGCTCGAGGCGGCAGGCTGCGAGGTCCACGCCTACCCCGCCACCGAGATCGGCCTCAACGGTTCGGGCGGCCCCACCTGCCTCGCCCTTCCCATTCCAGGGTCGCCGGGACATACTCCGTCCGAGCCAACTCGATGAAAGACGGCCAGCCATGACCCCCGACGAACCCGGCGCCCGCTCATCGCGCCCAGGTCGGCTGCGATGGCTGCTCGCTCCGGCGATGGGCCTTGCCCTGGGGGCATGCAGCGGAACGCCCGCCGCTACTCCGTCGGCATCGGCCAGCGCGAGTAAATCCGCCGAACCAAGCCTGTCAGCGCTCCCAACTGACTCGACGCCCAAGGCGCCATCGTTTACCCGAGGCCAGGCCATCCAGCTCGCCGCCGGCGACTGGGCCATCCTCGCGACGGCTGACCTCAATGGCGACAGCCACCCCGACATCATTGGCACCACCCGCACAGAAAACGGGCTGGCGGTCCTGCTCGGCAACGGCGATGGGACATTCGAGATGTCTACCATCGAAGTCGACCCAACCGATTACGTCATCGCGGCCGACTTGGACCGCGACGGCAACGCCGACCTGGTGGCCACCGGCAATCGGCTGGCGGTGCTCCGGGGGCGAGGTGATGGCACTTTCGAACCGCCGACCTACTACCTCGACAAGGAACCGGTGGCCGGCGCCGAGATCGTCCTGTTCGGCGTGGCGGCTGCCGATGTCAACGGCGACGAACTACCGGACCTGGTGACGGCTGACTGGGCCCGGTCCCAGCTGGACATCCTGACGGGGTTCGGCGATGGAACCTTCAGCGAAGGTGCCGCCTATCCCTGTCCGCGCTGCATCTCGGTGGCGACTCCCGACCTGAACGGCGATGGCAACCCCGACGTCGTCACCACCGCCTTCAAACCGTTCGAGATTTCCGGCCGGGTCAACCGCTTCCTCAACGATGGTGCCGACGGATTCGGCAGCGCCGGCGGCGCAGATCCGCTCGGCAATGCCCACGGGCTGGCCATTGGCGACCTTGACGGTGACGGTGGGGCCGATGTCGTCACCGGCAATGATCAGAGTTACTCGATCTCCATCCTGCTGAGCAACGGCGACGGCACGCTCGCCGATGCCGTGACCTACCACGCCGGCAATACCCATGGTGTCGTCGTCATTGATCTTGACGGTGATGGCAATCTCGACGTGCTCAGCGGGTCGATCGAGCACCCGATGATCTGGTTCTACCGGGGGACCGGCGACGGCGGATTCGTCGAGACCTCGGGCATCGACACCTACCCGGACTGGCCGAATCAGGTCACTGTCGCCGACTTCAATGCCGATGGTCGGCTCGACGTTGCGTACTCCATGACCGGAGGCGGCCGCCAGATCGTCACGATCCTGCTGGCGGAGTAGCCCACCCTCGGGTGGGCTCACCTGCATGGCTCTCCCTATCTCGGTCTGGCCCCTCCGTGGTCCGCAACCGGGTTAAGTTGCCAGATCGCAATCGTGTTGACCTAAGCCACGCTGCCGACCCGTTTTCGGTCGCGCCCTAGGTGATTTCGAGCGTGCGCCGGGCCACATTTCAGGTCGCGCCCTGCCCCCGCCGTGGCTTAGGCGAACACCGCTGCGATTTGACGATATGGGAGGCCCCGATCCTGTAACGGATCGCTAATCGCCCGTTGTCCCGGTCGGCCCAACATCGGTTCATGAACGACTCCGAACTTGGCGGCGTCGTTAGGGCACTGCGACACCGCCGAGGCTGGCGCCAGGCAGACCTCGGAGCGGAAGCTGGCGTGAGCGGCGGAGTCGTCGGCCTGCTCGAACGCGGACGGGCCGACCGCCTCTCGATCACGGCGGTCCGCCGGATCATGACCTCCCTTGGAGTCCGACTTGAGTGGGACGCTGGTTATCGCGGTGCAGAACTGAGCCGGCTGCGCGACGCCGATCACGCCCTCCATGAGGAGTGGCTGGCACGCCGCTTTGAGGCCATGGGCTGGACCGTGGCACCAGAGGTGAGCTTCAATCACTACGGCGACCGTGGTCGGATCGATCTGCTGGCGTACCACCAACCGACACGGACGGTGCTGGTCGTCGAGGTCAAGACCGTCGTGGTCGACATCCAGGACCTCCTCGGCGCACTCGATATCAAGCGTCGCGTTGCCGCGGGCGTCGCGCGCTCCTTGCAGTGGGAGCCGGCCCACGTCGTTCCGCTCCTGGCCATCAGAGCGGACACCACCAACCGGCGTCGAATCGCCAGCCATAACCGCCTGTTTGGCCGATTCTCCCTGCGCGGAGCTGGTGCGGTGAGCTGGCTCCGGCAACCGTCCGTAAGCGCGTCCGGCAACCCCACGGGTTCGCTCATCTTCTTGCGATTGCCAGATGGCAAGGACATTGACCTAAGGCGAGCTGGCCGGCAGCGCGTGCGGCAACGGCCCCCTGCTCGGAGCGTGGTTTAGCCCAAACCGATGGGGCAGGCCGGGCTGGACGGTGCCTAAGGCGAAACCGGCTGCGATTTGGCGCCCACTGAACCCGGGGTTGGCACCCAGAGCAGCCCGGAGGCGTTAGACCTCCTTGTATTCCCCCTCGATCGTTTCCTCTTCCCCCTCGCCCTCGGGGGCGGCGCCGTTTCCAGCGCCGGTTCCGTCCGAATCCTCGGGACCTGGTGCCGCGTCCGCGTACGCCTGGGCACCCACCCGTTGGAGCGTTTCGGCGAGTTGCTGCTTGGTGGAGTCGATGGCCCCGGCATCGGTCCCGGCCAATGCTTCGCGGACAGAGGCGACCTTGGCCTCGATCTCGGCCTTGTCCTCGTTGGACATCTTGCCCTCGAGGTCTTTGATCAGCCGCTCGGCCTGGAAGGTGAGCGCGTCGGCCTCGTTGCGCGACTCGGCCTCGTGGCGACGAGCGCGGTCTTCCTCGGCATGCTCGGCGGCGTCGCGGACCATCTGGTCCACGTCCTCCTTGGCGAGCATCGAGGACGCGGTGATGGTGACCTTCTGCTCCTTGGCGGTTGCCTTGTCCTTGGCCGCCACGTTGAGGATGCCGTTTGCGTCGAGATCGAAGGTGACCTCGATCTGCGGCACGCCGCGCGGGGCAGAGGGAATGCCGTCGAGGCGGAAGGTGGCCAGCTTCTTGTTGTCGGCCGCCATCTCGCGCTCGCCCTGGAGCACCACGATATCCACGCTCGGCTGGTTGTCCGCCGCGGTCGAGAAGATCTGGGTGTGGCTGGTCGGGATGGTCGTGTTGCGGGTGATCATCTTGGTGGCCACACCGCCCAGGGTCTCAATGCCCAGCGACAGCGGAGTGACGTCCAGCAGCAGGACGTCCTTGACCTCGCCGGCCAGGACGCCCGCCTGGATGGCGGCCCCCACGGCCACCACCTCGTCGGGATTGACGCCCTTGTGCGGCTCACGGCCGCCGAACATCTTCTTGACCGCTTCCATGACCGCCGGCATGCGGGTCTGGCCGCCGACCAGGATGACCTCGTCGATATCGGTCGGCTTGAGGTTGGCATCGGTCAGGGCCTGCTTAACCGGTCCCTCGGTCTGGCTGACCAGGTCGGCCACCAGGTCCTCGAGCTTGGCCCGGGTCAGGTTGATGACCAGGTGCTTTGGGCCGGAGGCATCGGCGCTGATGAACGGCAGGTTGAGTTCGGTGCTGGTCGTGGTGGACAGCTCGATCTTCGCCTTCTCGGCCGCTTCCTTCAGTCGCTGCAGCGCAATTCGATCTTTCGACAGGTCAATACCCTGGTCGCGCTTGAACTCGCCAATGAGCCAGTCAATGACCCGCTGGTCGAAGTCGTCGCCGCCGAGGTGGGTGTCGCCGTTGGTCGAGCGGACCTCGAATACGCCCTCGCTGAGCTCGAGGATGGAGATGTCGAACGTGCCGCCTCCTAGGTCGTAGACCGCGATCTTCTCTTCCTTCTGCTTGTCGAGGCCATAGGCCAGAGCAGAGGCGGTGGGCTCGTTGACGATCCGCTTGACGTCCAGGCCGGCAATCCGCCCCGCGTCCTTGGTCGCCTGGCGCTGGGTGTCGTCGAAGTAGGCCGGGACGGTGATGACCGCCTCGGTCACCTTCTCGCCCAGGTACGCCTCCGCATCGGCCTTGAGCTTCTGGAGAATCATGGCGCTGATTTCCGGCGGGGTGAAGGTCTTGTCATTGCCGGTGTGGACGGCCACGCCCTCGGACTTCGAATCCTTCTCGACCTGGTACGGGACCAGGCCCTGGCTGCGCTG
>JAHFBB010000057.1 GCA_023250255.1 Chloroflexota bacterium
CACCGCCCCGGACGTCGCTCTCGGAGGTCGGGGAGCCCAACGACGGAGAGCTGTTCGTGGTGACCTTCAAGCCGGTGTCGGCCAAACTTGACGTACCCGCCGAGGAGCGGGCGATTCAGGCCGAGTGGGACGCACAGCACACACTCCAGCGCTACCTCGGGCGGAACCGTGGGGCCGAGCGGCGATTCAGTTTCCTCGACGGGCCTATGACCGCCAACAACCCGATGGGCGTCCATCACGCCTGGGGACGGACCTACAAGGACCTCTACCAGCGATATCACGCCATGCTCGGCGAGGACCAGCGCTTCCAGAACGGATTCGACTGCCAGGGCCTGTGGATCGAAGTCGCGGTCGAACGGGAACTTGGTTTCACCAACAAGCGTGACATCGAGACCTACGGGATCGATCGGTTCGTCGAGAAGTGCAAGCAGCGGGTCGCCACCTTCGCCGACCAGATCAGTCAACAGAGCCTCCGCCTGGGCTACTGGATGGACTGGGACAACTCGTACTTCACGAACTCCGACCGCAACAACTACACGATTTGGGACTTCCTGAAACGCTGCCACGACCGGGGGCTGATCTACCGGGGCCACGACGTGATGCCCTGGTGTCCGCGCTGCGGCACCGGCCTTGCGAACATGGAGGTTGCCGAGGGTTACCGCGAGATCAGCCACCTGTCGCTGACCATCACGTTGCCCCTGACCGATGCGGATCGCGCCGGCCAGTCGCTGCTGGTCTGGACCACAACCCCCTGGACCCTGTCGAGCAATGTCGCCGCCGCGGTCCATCCGGAGCTCACCTACCAGTTAGTGGCAGCCGAATCAGGCGAACAGTGGTGGGTCAGTCGAGGTTCTCGCGAGCGGATCGCTCCGGGGCTCGAAGTCGTCGGCGAGGCACGCGGGTCGGACCTGCTGGGACTGCGCTACCGCGGGCCGTTCGACGAGTTGCCGGTCCAAGCCGGGGTGGAGCACTCGGTCATCGCCTGGGACCAGATTGACGATGCCGAGGGGACGGGCATCGTGCACATCGCTCCCGGATGCGGGCAGGAGGACTTCGCCTTAGCCAAGGTCAACGACCTGGTCGTCCTGGACCCGATCGACGAATCCGGGGTCTTCCGCGATGGCTATGGCTGGCAAACCGGCAGGTTTGCAGGAGCAGGCGGAGACACCACGGACATCGCTGCCGAAGTGGCCGACGACCTGACGGCAAAGGGCAGGCTCGTCCGGCGCGAGGCGTATCGCCATCACTACCCGGTCTGCTGGCGATGCGAAACGCAGTTGCTCTTCCGCCTGGTCGATGAGTGGTTCATCGCCATGGATCCGCTGCGCGACGAGATCAGCGCGGTGACCAGGACCGTCACCTGGCTGCCCGAGGTTGGCCTCGAGGAGCGTGAGCTCGACTGGCTGCGAAACATGAGCGACTGGATGGTCAGCAAGAAGCGTTACTACGGCCTGGCACTCCCGTTCTGGGTATGTGCCGAATGCGACGCATGGGAGGTCATTGGCTCGCCTGAGGAGCTGGAGGGGCGTGCGACCGCTGGTTGGGACGCCTTTGCCGGCCACTCACCCCATCGGCCGTGGATCGATGGCGTGGAGATCGCCTGTTTGGGTTGCGGCGGAACGGCGCGACGCATCGCGGATGTCGGCAATCCGTGGCTGGACGCCGGGATCGTTGGCTACTCGACCCTCGAATGGGGGACTGACCCCGAGTACTGGGCGAAGTGGTTTCCGGCCGATTTCATCACCGAGTCGTTCCCGGGTCAGTTCCGGAACTGGTTCTATGCCCTGCTGACCATGTCGACGGTCATGAGCAACCAGGCACCGATGCGTACTCTGCTGGGTCACGCCCTGGTCCGCGACGACACAGGCGAAGAAATGCACAAGAGCAAGGGCAACGCCATCTGGTTCGACGAGGCGGCCGAGGAGATGGGCGCGGATGTCATGCGCTGGATGTATGCGGCGGCCAACCCGGCGACAAACCTGAATTTCGGTCCGCACCATGCGGCCGAGGTCGTGCGCACCTTCCTGCTCCCACTGTGGAACAGCTACAGCTTCTTCGTGACCTATGCCAATCTCGACGGCTGGCAGCCGGGATCCGACGCGGCGGGCGAGCCATCGGTCCTTGATCGATGGGTCCTCTCCCGCCTGGCGGGCACGACCGACGCGGTGCGGGCCGCCCTCAGCGCGTTCGACGCGGCCGCCGCCACCCGCGCGGTCGAGGCGTTCGTGGACGACGTCTCGAACTGGTACATCCGTCGGAACCGTCGCCGCTTCTGGAAGGGAGAACTCGACGCCGACAAGCGTGCGGCCTACTCGACGCTGTACCGCATCCTGACCGACACGGTGCGACTGGTGGCACCGTTCATTCCGCATCTCGCGGACTCGATGTGGCACAACCTGGTTGCCACGACCGGCTCTGGTCAGGCCGATTCGGTCCATCTGGCGGACTACCCGACCGCGGAACCAGGGTCACGTGATCTCGAGATCGAACGGGCCGTCGACCTCGCGCGACGGACGGTGGCCGCCGGTCGGACGGCGCGCGCCGCCGCCGCCATCCGGACTCGTCAGCCGCTGCCGCTGGCGCGGATCAAGTTGCCGGTGGCCGCCGGCGGACGGCTGTCCTCCGATCCTGCTCTCGGGGCCGACCTGGAAGCAGAGGTCCGCGAGGAACTGAACGTCAGATCGCTCGAATTCATCGCGGACGACTCGGGGCTGGTCGAACGCGTGCTGTACCCGTTGCTGCCGATCGTCGGTCCGCGGCACGGGGCCGCCGTCGGCCGGGTGATGGCCGCGGCCCGAGCTGGTGACTGGCAACTCCGGGCGGATGGGACCGCTCTGGCCGGCGGCGTAACCCTTGCCGCGGATGAGTTCGAGATGACCGCCCGCCCCCGCGCCGGGCAAGAGGTTGCGGCCGACGGCGATCTGCTGGTGGCACTCGATACCGAACTGGATGAGGCGCTGGTGGCCGAAGGGCATGCCCGTGAGGTCGGCCATCGGTTGCAGGCCTTGCGCAAACAAGCGGGACTCGAGATCTCCGACCGGATCGTGGCGACGATCAGCGGAGACGCGGCCGTGCTCAGCGCCCTGGCGGATCACGCGGATTGGTTGGCAACCGAAATCCTGGCGACCCGGCTGGAGGTTGGGTCTGACGCGCGGCTCAACGAGCCGCTGGCTGCCGAAGAGGTCCAGGTGGCCGAAGGGGTGGTCCGGCTGGAGCTGGCCCGCGCCGAATGACGCAGCCATCGCCCCGGTCCCGAACGCGGGCGGACAGCGCTGTCCTGCTGCTGGTGGCGGTGGCAATCCTGGCGCTCGATCGGGCGACCAAGGCGTGGATCGAGGGCAATCTCGAGATCGGCCAGACCGTGGATGTCATCGGTTCATTCCTTCAGTTGTGGCACGTGGAGAACTCAGGGGCGGCTTTCAGCTTCTTCCAGGGCGGGAGACTGTTCTTCCTGGTCGTCAGCCTTGGCGCGGTGGGAGTGATTGGCTGGTCGCATTGGCGGATGCGGGGGCAGGGACTGATCATCCATGTCGTGCTGGGACTGTTTCTGGCCGGGGCACTCGGCAATTTCTTCGACCGGGTGGTCGATGGCAGCGTGACCGACTGGATCTCCGTCGGGGTGGGCGACCTGCGGTTTCCGACGTTTAACGTGGCGGACGCGGCCTTGACGGTGGGCGTCATAGCGTTCCTTGGTCTGACCCTGCTCGGCGGCCGATCAGGCGAGAAGGCGTCGTGATGGAGCAGCGGGTGGGCATTGCTTCGCCCGGCCGGACGGATGTCGCAGTGGCAGCCATAGCCGGCATTTCGCGAGCGCATGCCCAGCGGCTATTGGGCGACGGACGGGCGCTGATCAACGGTGAGCGTCGCCGCTCGAGCGATCGCCTGCAGGGCGGTGAGCAGGTGGCCGTCGAGCTCAGCGCGGCGGTCGACGAGTCCCTGCTCGGCGAGAACATCCCGCTGACCGTGGTCTACGAAGACGACGACCTGCTGGTCATCGACAAGGCAGCCGGGCTGGTGGTTCACCCGGCGGCGGGGCATGCCAGCGGAACCGTGGTGAATGCCCTGGTTGGTCGGGCGGAGCGGCTCGGGCAACCCCTCGGATCGGTGGCCGGCGTTGGTCGGCCGGGCATCGTGCATCGGCTTGACAAGGACACTTCCGGGCTGCTGGTTGTGGCCAAAACCGATGCGGCGCAGGCCTCGCTGATGCGACAGTTCGGTGAACGCAGCGTGGAGAAGGAATACGTGGCCCTGGTGCGCGGCATTCCGTCCTCGCGACGCGGTCGGATCGAGGCCCCTGTGGGCCGCGACCCGCGCAATCGTCAGCGAATGGCGGTAGTCGGAGGCGGACGCGAGGCCGTGACCGAATACGAAGTTCTGGCTTCTGGCGGAGGCCATGCTCTGCTCGCTTTGGAGCCCAAGACCGGACGCACCCACCAGATCCGCGCGCACCTGGCATACCTCGGCCTGCCGATCGTCGGGGACCTGCGATACGGCGGCGGCCCTGGCCCAGGCGACCTGCGTCGGCAGTTCCTCCATGCCGCCCGGCTGGCTTTCGACCTACCAGGGGGCGCCCGATTGGCGGTGCACAGCCGGCTGCCGAAGGACCTGCGCTCGAGCCTGGCAGCGAGTGATCTGGACAGCGACCGTCTTCCCGCCGAGACCGGTTTCGAAGTGAGCGGGCGATGAAGCGTCACCTGACCTTCCCGAACCCGATGCTGGTCGTGGTCAGCGGCCCGTCCGGCGTGGGCAAGAGCACGATTGTGGCCGAGCTCGCCCGTCGACATCCGCAGGTCGTGCCGATTGTCACGGCCACCACCCGCCAACGTCGCCCCGGTGAAGAGATCGGCGTCCACTATCACTTCCTCGAGCCGGCGGCATTCGCCGACCTGCGTGACAGCGGGGGGTTGCTCGAATGGGCGGAAGTCCACGGCAACGCCTATGGCACCCCGGTGGACCAGGTGCGCGGCATCCTGGCTGCCGGTCGCGACGCCATCCTGACCATTGATCCACAAGGGGCACGGGCAGTGCGCCAACTGGTGCCCGATGCGGTGCTGATATTCCTCATGCCGCCCTCGCTCGAGGTACTCGACGCCCGCCTTACCGGTCGTGGTTCGGAGAGCGAGCGGGAACGGGCGCTGCGACGGCACAATGCCGCCGCCGAGATCGCCGCATCCGACGACTATGACCATGTCCTGGTCAACGAGACCGGCCAGGCGTCTGAGGTGGCTGAGCTCATCTGGGAGGTCGTTCAGGCCGAGGCCCGCCGAGATCCGCCGCGCCAGGTGCGGATCTGAGCCGATACCCGTGACGGCGGACAGCCCGGCCGGCGGGCGGCTGGTCAGGGTGGCGGTTGCTGCCCAGGCCGATCGGCCCGAGCGGACGTTCACCTACCGACTGCCCGCGGGGATGGATGGCGACCCGGGTGCTCTGCTGTTGGTTCCCTATGGCCGCCGGCAAGCCCTGGGCTATCTCATGCCCGCGCAGGCGGAAACGCCGACCGCAACGGTCCGCGAGGTGACCGCGGTTGTTTCCGAGCCGATGTTGTCGGTTGAACTGCTCAACCTGGCCGAGATGGTGGCCATCTACTACCGGGCTCCGCTGGGCGAAGCGGTTGCCGCCATGCTGCCGCCGGGCCTCGAGTCACGAATCGAGCGTCGGTGGCAGGCATCCATCGACGCTCCGCCCGAGTTCCGGGCCCTCATGGGCGACGAGGACTCCTTTACCGATGGCGCCTATCGGCGCCTGGTAGGGCGCGTTGGCCGCACGGTCGTTGACCGTGCGCAGCGTGATGGGCTGCTGATTGGCACCTGGCGGCTACAGCCGGCACGGGTTGTCGAGCGCCGGATACGAACCATCGAGCGACTTCCGGGCGAAGGAGAACCGAGGGGCAGCCTGCAGCGGACCATCCTCGCGGGACTCGTGCCCGGGAACCCCGTGCCCCTGGCGAGTTTGTCGGAACGGACCGGACGACCAGCCTCTGCACTGCTGGCCCCTGCCCGTGCGCTTGAGGCGGCCGGACGGGTTCGTCTCGCCTGGACCGCGGATCCGCGCGACCCATTGGCCCATCGGCTTGCTCGTCCCGGCCCAACGGATACGCTCGCGCCGGAGCAGTTGGCCGCCACCGCTGCCATCGGGGATCTGGCCGACGGTCGTGCCCTCCTACTGGAAGGAATCGCGGCCAGCGGGAAGACCGAGGTGTACCTGGCAGCCATCCAGCGCACCGTTGCCGAAGGGAAATCGGCCATGGTGCTCGTCCCCGAGCTCTCGCTGATTCCGCAGATGGCAGACCGGCTGCGGGCAACATTCGGGGACCGGCTCGCAATCCTCCATTCGGGCCTGTCGGCTGGGGAGCGACATGACCAGTGGTGGCGGATCCGACGGGGCGAGGTGGACGTCGTCCTTGGCACCCGCAGCGCCGTCTTCACACCCCTGGCCA
>JAHFBB010000230.1 GCA_023250255.1 Chloroflexota bacterium
GGAACGTGCAGGGCACGGCCACGGGAGGGGCAGCCGCGGGAGATCGGGCAGGCGTCGCAACGCGGTGCGCGGGCAGTGCAGATCCGGGCGCCGAATTCCATGGTGGCGTGGGTCCAGCCGCCGGGATCGCCCCCGGGCGCTGCCGCCAGGCGGTCCGCCAGCGCCTGGAGGGCAATGCCGTCATCGGCCTCGGCGGCAAATCGGCGAACGAGCCAGCGACGGACGTTGGTGTCGACCACACCAACCGCTTGACCCATGGCAATGCTGAGAATCGCCCGGGCGGAATACGGCCCAATGCCCGGTAACTTCTCGAGACCGGCCACGGTGTCCGGCCATCCATCCTCCGCGATCTGCCGGGCAGCCCGATGGAGGGAGACCGCCCGCCGGTTATAGCCCAGGCCGCTCCAGTCGGCGAGCACCGAGGCGGCGGACGCGCCGGCCATGGCCTGCGGCGTCGGGTAGCGCGCCATGAACCCGTCGAATCGTTCGTGGATTCGCGACGCCTGGGTCTGCTGGAGCATGACTTCGGCGACGAGTACCGGCCACAGCTCGCGGCTGCGGCGAAAGGCAAGATCGGTGCGACCGTTCGCCTGCCACCAGCCGAACAGCCGGCGACGAACCCCGGCGACGGTGTGCGGTGACGGCTGGGCGGTGGCCATCCGCCGAGGGTAGCGTCTACCCTGCCCGGCGTGACTACCGGCGGCGGCATCGTGGTGGACAAGTTCGGCGGGTCGGTTCTGACCCGCCCGGAGGATCTTGCTGCGGCGGTCGAGGTCGTGGCCCGCCAGCACCGAAACGGGTTGCGCCCGGTGGCCGTGGTCTCGGCCTTCGAGGGTGTGACCGATGCCATCCTGGGGTCGGCCACGGCCCTGTTGCCCGAAGAAGCGGTGGCATTGCGCGAGCCAGGGCACGCCCCCGATTCGGCCATGGCCCGCGAGGTGGACCGCGCCCTGGCAACCGGCGAGGCGCTCTCGGCCGCCCTGTTTGCGCTGGGCCTCCAGAGCCGCAGCATCAACGCGCGATCGTTCAGCGGTGCCGAGGCCGGCATCCGGACGGCCGCCGCTCACCTCGGGGCAGAGGTGCGGCGGGTCTATTCACGCCCGCTGCGCAGCGCACTGGCCGACGGCCTGGTGCCGGTGGTCGCCGGATTCCAGGGCGTCGGCACGCACGGTGAGTTGACCACTCTGGGGCGCGGTGGGACGGACCTCTCCGCGGTCGTGCTGGCAGTCGCCCTGCGGGCCGACCGCTGCGAGCTGTTCAAGGATGTGGGCGGTGTCTGGGAAGCGGATCCGCACCTCGTTCCGGCCGCGCGCCTTCTGCCGGAGATCGACGCCCGGCATCTGGAACTCATGGCCGAGCTCGGATCGCAAATCGTTCACCCGGTGGCGGTCCGCCGAGCGCGACGCGGGAGGCTGCAACTCCGGGTCCGCGGCCTGGCCGATGACGCCGAGGCAACCGACGTGCACCCTCGCCCTTCGAAGGATCGCGAGCCGCCGTTGTTGCTGGTAGTGGATCGCAAATCGCGGATCGCACGGGTCAGCCTGATCGGTCCGGCCGAGCGGATGCCCGAACTGTTGCCGCTGCCCGCCCACGGTGAGGGTTCATTCGACGAGGGCGGCATGCGGGTGGTGTGGGCCGAGGTGCCGGTGGCGTTTGCCGCGCAGGCGGCGCAATCGGTTCATGCGGCCCTGATGGCATAGCAGGGCTGGTCGGCGGCCTCGATTACCACGATCTCTCCCTCGCCGCTGCCTGGGATGGCGATCTGGGCCATCTGGCAGTTGTCGGTGTCATCGGTTTCGAGGAAGTCATCCCCGGCATCAACGGTGACCCGCAACTGGTAGCTGCCACCCGGAAGATCAGTGATGTCAATCCATTGGTAGGCAAAGTCCCAGTGATACATGTCGCCCCAGCCCACCGACAGCCCCATCCGGATCGAGGTGGCTTCGGGGGTTCCGCACCAGTCGCGCAAGTAGACGCTGGCCTCCGGGGCGCCGGGAAGGTCGAGGTTGTACTGGATGTTGTCGAAGAAGCAGAAATGAATCTTGTCGCCGGTGGTGATCTCACTCGGGTCGTCCAGCGGGCTGAGGGCCAGGGTCACCACGCCCTGGGCGTGCCAGTGTTCATGGCCGTCGCCGGCGAAACGCGCGGTTGCGTCGGTGGGCAGCTCGCGGAAGCTACCGGACTCGTTGAACACGACCTGTTCCAGCGTCATTGCATCGTCGGTGCTGCCGGCACGGGTTCCCTGCAGCTCAAATGCCCCGACACCGATGTTCGAGAAGACCGTGGTCAGCCGGAGGAGGCGGCGGTCGCCATCGAGCTCGATCCGCCAGTTCGAGAGGGTGGTCATCACCAGGTTGGGCAGCACGTCGCCGTCGTTCGGGCTGGGGCCGGTTGGTGCCGATGACGCCAGTGGACTGACC